>JADGRS010000034.1 GCA_017880705.1 Burkholderiales bacterium | reverse complement strand
CCGATCGCGTCCAATGGTGCGACGGATCCGACGCCGAGTACGAGCGCTTCTGCGGCGCGCTGGTCGCCGCGGGAACGTTCACGAAGCTCGACGAGAAGCTGCGTCCCAATTCCTACCTCGCGCGGTCCGATCCTTCCGACGTCGCGCGCGTGGAGGACCGCACCTTCATCTGCTCGAAGACGCAGGATGAGGCCGGCCCCACCAACAACTGGGTCGATCCCGCCGAGATGCGCGCGACGCTCGCGGGCCTGTTCGCCGGATGCATGCGCGGACGCACGATGTACGTGGTGCCGTTCAGCATGGGCCCGCTCGGCTCGCCCATCGCGCACATCGGAGTCGAGATCTCCGATTCGGCCTACGTCGCGGCGAACATGAAGCTCATGACGCGCATGGGCAAGAAGGTGCTCGATGTCCTCGGCGACAAGGGCGACTTCGTGAAATGCCTGCACTCCGTCGGCGCGCCGCTCGCGGCGGGCCAGAAGGACGTCACGTGGCCGTGCAACAAGGACCACAAGTACATCGTCCACTACCCCGAGACGAAGGAGATCGTCTCCTTCGGCTCGGGCTACGGCGGCAACGCGCTCCTCGGCAAGAAGTGCCTCGCGCTGCGCATCGCATCGGTGATGGGGCGCGAGCAGGGCTGGCTCGCCGAGCACATGCTGATCCTCGGCGTGGAATCGCCCGAAGGCCGCAAGCACTACGTCACCGCGGCGTTCCCGAGCGCGTGCGGCAAGACCAACTTCGCGATGCTGATCCCTCCTCCCGCGTTCAAGGGATGGAAGGTGACCACCGTCGGCGACGACATCGCGTGGATCAAGCCGAGCAAGGACGGCTCGCTGCGCGCCATCAATCCCGAAGCGGGATTCTTCGGCGTCGCGCCCGGCACCGGCTGGGACACGAACCCCAACTGCATGGAGACGATCAAGCGCGACACCATCTTCACCAACGTCGCGCTCACGCCCGAGGGCGACGTGTGGTGGGAAGGCATGACGAAGCAGCCGCCCGCGAAGCTCACCGACTGGACCGGCAAGGAGTGGACGCCGCAATCGGGGCGCACCGCGGCGCATGCCAACGCGCGCTTCACCGTCGGCGCCGCGCAGTGCCCCTCGATCGACCCGCAGTGGGACGATCCCGAGGGCGTGCCGATCGACGCGTTCATCTTCGGCGGGCGGCGCTCGACGACGGTGCCGCTCGTCACGGAAGCGAAGAGCTGGCGCGACGGCGTGTACATGGCCGCGACGCTCGGCTCGGAGACCACCGCCGCGATCACGGGCCAGGTGGGCGTGGTGCGCCGCGATCCCTTCGCGATGCTCGCGTTCTGCGGCTATCACATCGCCGATTACGTCGCCCATTGGCTGAAGCTCGGCGGCGCGCTGAAGAAGCAACCGAGGATCTATCTCGTGAACTGGTTCCGCAAGGACGCCAACGGCAAGTTCATCTGGCCCGGCTACGGCGAGAACATGCGCGTGCTCAAGTGGATCGTGGGGCGTGTCGAGGGGAATGCCGATGCCGTCGAGACGCCGCTCGGCAACGTGCCGAAGTCGCTCGACATGACGGGCCTCGATTCCGTCGGCGCCGATCGCATCGCCGCCGCGAACGCGGTATCCAAGGCCGAGTGGCGGAAGGAGATGCCGCTCCACGGCGAGATGGTCGAGGGCAAGCTCGCCGAGCGCGCGCCGAAGGAGATGATGGAGCGCTTCGAGGAGCTGAAGGCGGCCTTCAGGTAAGGCGCGCCAGTACCCGGCCGGGCCGCGCGCCCGTCGGCCGGCCGTCGCGCCAGACGACGGCGCCATTGACGATCACCGCATCGATGCCGCGAGCGGGGGCGATCGGCGCGGCGTATGTGGCAGCCTCGTCCACCTTGTCCGCGTCGAACAGCGTCAAGTCGGCATAGGCCCCCTCCTTCACGACGCCGCGGTCCCTGAGGCCGAAATTCCTCGCCGTGAGCCCGGTCATCTTGTGCACCGAGGTCTCCAGTGAAAACAACCCGAGCTCGCGGCAATAGTGGCCCAGGACGCGCGGGAAGGCTCCCCAAAGGCGCGGATGCGGCGATGCGTCGTGCGGTAGGCCGTCGGAGCCGATCATGGTCTTGCCGTGCCGGAGGATGCGCTGCACGTCGCTCTCGTCCAGCCTGAAGTAGATCCCTCCCGCCGGAAGCAGCCGCCGAATGGCCTCTTCCTCCGAGACGCCCATCTTCCGCGCGATGGCGTCGAGGTCCTGGCCCGCATATTCGGGCAACGCCTTCGACCAGCTGACGATCACGCGTGACGAGCTCGCCGCGCGGTCGGCGGAAAGCACGGTGGATCCGGCCGTGTACGGATAGCAGTCCATGCAGATCGACTGCGTCGCCATGTTCTTTTCGATAAACGACAGCGCCTCCGCCGAGCGCCCGCGATTCGCCTCGCCCACCACCTTGAGGTGCGAGATCACGACCGCGACTCCGACCTCGCGGCCGATGCGGAAGGTTTCCGTGAGCGAGTCGATCACCCCGTCGGCTTCGTCGCGCATGTGGGTGCAATAAAGACCGTCGACATCCTTGAGCGGACGGCAGGTCTCGATCACCTCCTCGGTGGGCGCGGCGATCGCCGGCTCGTAGAAGAGCCCCGTGGACACGCCGATGGCGCCGGCCTCCAGCGCCTCGCTCACCAATGCGCGCATGCGGACGATCTGCGCCGCGCTTGCCGGCCGCTCGAGGTCGTCGAGGATCGCGACACGCAGCGTCGTGTGTCCCACCAGCAAGGCGCAATTCGTCGCGGCCGGCTTCCCGCGCAGCTCCTCGACGTAAGCCGCGAACGTGGGGAAGCGGAACCAGCCACCCTGGTCGTCGAGCAGGTTCAGGGGCGGCGTGACCGGTTGCGGGATCGCACGCGGCATCGGCGCGAGGGAAATGCCGCAATTGCCCGCGATCACGGTGGTGACTCCCTGGCTCACCTTCGGTGCCATATCGGGGCCGGACAGCATGAGGCGGTCGTCGTGGGTATGCGCGTCGATGAAGCCCGGCGCCGCGATGCGGCCCGCCAGGTCGATCTCGACCTCTCCGCTCGACGCCGCGAGGTCACCGATGCGGTCGATGCGATCGCCGCGAATGCCGATGTCGCCGTTGAATCGCGGCGCGCCGCTGCCATCCACGATGCTCGCGTTGCGGATCAGCAGGTCGAAGTTCATCCTAGCGCTCATAGCACGGCGCCGCGAGCGGCGATGGGCCAGACGGCCTCGACGCGATCGCCGCGGATGCACACGAGCTCATCGTAGAGGTTGAACGTCGGATCGCAATGGCCGGGGACCAGCATCAGGGTGTCTCCGAGCGAGACCGTTGCGGCACCGGGCGTGGCGAGGACGCCATGCTCATCGGAGGCTTTCACATAGCGAAGGTCCGGCCGCCTCCACACGCCGGGCATTCCCGAGTCCACGCTGGAAGCCTTGAGGCCGGCGTCGACCACGGCGCGCTCGGCGGTCGGCCGGCTCATGACGGTGGTGCGCACGAAGAGCGCGTGCTCGAAGGCGATTTCGCCCGCGCCCAGCCGGTTGTCGCTGTAGTCGCGATCCATGAAGGCATAGGAGCCGGCCTGGATCTCGTTGAAGACGCCGGAGTCGCGCTCGTGCACGAAGCTCGCGGTGCCCCCGCCCGTTACGCATTCGACGCCGATCCCCAGGGCCTCGATGGCGCGCTTCGTGACGCGCGCGGCATCGCTCGCGGCGGCGATGGCCGCGGCGCGTTCCTCGGGCGCGCGCATGTGCTGCGCCGAGCCCTGGTAGCAGTGCAGGCCCGCGAAACGCAGCGGCGCACTCGATGCGATCCGCCGCGCGAGTTGCACCGCTTCCTCTCCGGGGGCCACGCCGCAGCGATGCGCGCCGACGTCGACCTCGACGTAGGCATCGAGCGTCACCTTGAGCTCGCGCGCCGCCGCCGCCAGCTCGTCCACTTGCCGTGGGTCGTCGACCAGCACGCCGATGCGCGCGCTGCGCGCCAGCGCCACCAGGTGTCGAAGCTTCGCTTCTCCCACGACTTCGTTGGTGACCAGGACGTCCTCGATGCCGGCAGCCACGAACACGGCCGCCTCGCTCACCTTCTGGCAGCACACGCCGACGGCACCCAGGGCCACCTGGCGCCGCGCGATCTCCGGGCACTTGTGCGCCTTGGCATGGGCGCGCAGGCGCACGGCGGTGCCGCGCAGCGCGGCGGCCATGCGCTCGAGATTGCGTTCGAACGCGTCGAGGTCGAGAACCAGCGCGGGCGTATCGATGGCGCTCACGGGATCGCCGGGCCGAGCGGCGCTCCAGGGGCTCACGTCCGGGCCTTCAATCGACCTTCGCTCCCGAGAACTTGACGACCTTGGCCCACTTCGCCGTCTCGCGGCGCGCGAGCTCGCGAAACTCCTCCGGCGTGCCAGGATCGGTCTCCGCGCCCAACGCCTTGAAGCGCTCGCGCACCACGGCGCTAGCCAACGCGGTACGAATTTCGACGTTGAGCCGAGCCACGATTTCCTTCGGCATGTGGGCCGGCCCGACGATCCCGCCCCACGCGACAACCTCGAAGCCGGGCACTCCGGATTCGGCGATGGTGGGGATATCCGGGTAGGTCGGCGAGCGCCGGCTGGACGAAATGCCCAGGGCCCGCGCGCGCCCCGCCTGGACCAGCGGACCGGATACCGGCGTGTTGACGATCATGAGCTGGACGCTTCCGCCGATCAGGTCGGTGACAGCCGCCGTCGCCGCCTTGTAGGGCACGTGCAGCATGTCGGTGCCGGTCATGGACTTGAAGAGCTCTCCTCCCAGGTGGGCCGTAGTGCCGTTGCCATCGGAGGCGAACGCGAGCTTGCCGGGATTCTTCTTCGCGTAGGCGATCAGCTCCGCAACGCTCCTGATCGGCAGGTCGTTGTTGACGACGAGGAGGTTGGACACGCGCAGCGCGTTGGAGATGAGCGTGAGGTCCTTGTCCACGTCGTAGGGCATGTCGGCGATGAGCGAGCGGTTCGTGGCGAGCGAGACGATATTGCCGTAGCCCAGCGTGTAGCCGTCGGGCGGCGAGCGGACCAGCTCCATGGTGCCGATCAGGTACGAGCCGCCCGGCCTGTTGTCGATCACGATGGGAACGCCCAACTGAGTCGACAGCTGCGTGGCCAGCGCGCGCATCAGCACGTCGGGCGCGCCGCCCGCGGCCGACGGCACGACGAGCCGGATCGGCTTGTCCGGGTAGGCCGCAAGGACCGGCATCGAACCCGTCCATAGGGAAACAACAAGAACGATCAGCAGGAATCGTCGACGCATGGCGACCTTTCTTCGCTTGTAGCCGTCGACCCATCGTAGCACCGCGATGCGTCACCCCATCGCGGGCTGCCCGTTGGACGCGGTAACGCCGCCGTCCACGGGCAGGTTCACGCCGGTGATGAAGCGCGCGTCGTCGCTCGCGAGGAACGCGATGACGGCGGCGATGTCGGCGGGCGTGGCCGCGCGCCCGAGCGGCATGCGCTCCCGGAACTTCTCCATCAGCTTCCGGTTCTTCGCGATGTCGGCGGTCATGTGGGTCAAAGTGAAGCTCGGGCACACCGCGTTCACGCGCACGCCCCGGCGTGCGTAATCCATCGCCATGGCGCGCGTGAGGTTCACGACGGCGCCCTTCGAGGCGTTGTAGGCGCTCATCTTCCAGTCGCCGCCCAGCCCCGAGACGGAAGCGGTATTCACGATGCAGCCCTTCGTCGCGATGAGGTGCGGCAACGCGGCACGCGAGCAATGGAATACGCCCCCCGCATTGGTCGCCATCACGCGATCCCAATCCGACGGCCGGGTCTCGGTGACGGAGCTTCCGGCAAAGATGCCCGCGTTGTTCACGAGGACATCGAGGCGCCCGAAGGCCTTCACCGCCGCGGCGACGGCCGATTCCACCTGCGACGGCCTCGAGACATCGGCGACGCGAGCCATCGTGCGGTTGCGCGGCAGGTCCGCCGCGACGGCGGCGATAGAGCCCTTGTGGCGCCCCACCAGGACGACCGCCGCGCCCTCGTCGGAAAAGCGCCGCGCCGTTCCTTCGCCGATGCCGGAGCCCGCGCCCGTCACCAGCACCACCTTGCCCTCGAATCTCGACATGCGACGTCTCCCGGAATCGATGTGGAAGGTTGGACAGGCCTTCATATCGCGGGTTCTGCGCCCGCCTCGCGCGCGGCCGTAGAATGGCGCCTTGCCTCGCCGCCAAGACCGAAACCCATGATCGAATCCGCCGTCCGTGAACGCTCCGACGCGCTGGTGCGCACGCTCCTCGAATCGGTGCGCATCGCCTCGGTGAGCCTCACCGGCGAAGGCATCGCGGACCAGGTCGGGTTCCTGAAGAAGCGCCTCGAGGGCTGGGGCTTCGCGACCGAGGTGCATCCCACCACGAGCCATCCGATCCTCTACGCGGAAGCGGGCCCGAAGGACGCGAAGTTCACGTGGCTCCTCTACGGCCACTACGACGTCTATCCCGCGGATGAAAAGCAGGAGGGCTGGCGCACCAAGCCTTTCGAACCCGTCGTCGAGGGCGACCGCGTGTGGGGCCGCGGCACCGGCGACAACAAGGGCCAGCACCTCGCGATGCTCAACGCGATCGCGCTCTACCGCGAGCTGCACGGCGAGCTGCCGATCCGCGTGAAGGTGATCCTCGAGGGCGACGAGGAGACCGGCAGCGTGCCGCTGCCGAAATTCATCGAGGAGAATCGCGCGCGGCTGGGCGCGGACCTGTGCTGCTACTCCGACGGGCCGATGTTTCCCAACGACCAGCCGGTGCTGCTGATGGGCGTGCGCGGCAATCTGGGCCTCGAGTTCGTCGCGAAGGGCGCGAAGCGCAATCTCCATTCGGGAAATTTCGGCGGCGTCGCGCCGAATCCGACGCTCGACCTCATTCACCTCCTTGCCGAGATGGTCGATCGCGAGGGGCGGCTGCAGGTGCCGGGCGCGGGATACGCCGAGGTGAGCGTCGCGCCCGCGGACCTCGAGGCCGTGCGCTCGCTCAAGGTCGATCACGCCGGATTCGTCGAGAGCGTCGGCGTCGAGCCCATCACGGGCGGCGACGACGCGCTCTTCCACGAGCGCCTCATGCTGCGCCCCGCGTTCAACGTCTCCGGATTCGCCGCGGGCTACACCGGCGCGGGGCAGAAGACGATCATCTTCAAGGAAGCCCTCGCCAAGGCCGACGTGCGCCTCGTGGGCGGCCAGGACCCCGACAAGGTTTTCGCGGCGATTCGCGCGTTCGCGAGGGACCGGGGCTATCACGGCATCGAGATCCGCAACCTCAAGGCGACCCCCGCCTCCCGCACCGCGCTCGATCATCCGATGGTGGCGCTGGTGAAGGGCGCGGTCGAGAAGGGCTTCGGGAAAGAGGTGCTCGTGGTGCCCTCGCTCGGCGGCACCACGCCCGACTTCGTCTTCACGCGCCTCCTCGGCCTTCCCTCGATCGTCGTTCCCCTTGCACCCTACGACGAGAACAATCACGCGCCGAACGAATCGACCAAGGTGTCGCTCTATCTCGCCGGAATCCGCTCCGGTATGTATCTAATCGAAAAACTGGTGTCAGAGACGAAATTGGTGTCAGGTACACATTTCCGTTGATGGAGTCATCTCCTCGGAAATGTGTACCTGACACCAATTTCAGGGAGCCGTCATGGACTATCGCAATCTGGGCAGGAGCGGGTTGATGGTGTCGCCCATCTGCCTGGGCACGATGATGTTCGGAGATCGCACCGACGCGGCCGAGGCGGGGCGGATCGTGGCGTCGGCGCGCGAGGCGGGCGTGAACTTCATCGACACCGCCGACGCCTACGTGAAGGGCGAATCGGAGCGCGTGACGGGAAAGCTGATCGCGCCCGATCGCCACCGCTGGGTGCTCGCGACGAAGGTCGCCAACCCGATGGGGGACGATCCCAATCGCCGCGGCACGGGACGCAAGTGGGTCATGACGGCGATCGACGAGAGCCTCGCGCGCCTCGGCACGGATTACGTCGACATCTACTACCTGCATCGCGACATGGAGGAAACCCCCATCGAGGAGACGGTGACCGCGATGGGCGATCTCATCCGCGCAGGCAAGATCCGTTACTTCGGAGTCTCCAATTTCCGCGGCTGGCGCATTGCCGAGCTCGCCCACGTCTGCCGCGCGCTCGGCATTCCGCGCCCCGTCGCGTCCCAGCCGTACTACAACGCGATGAACCGCCAGCCCGAGAACGACGTGCTGCCCGCGTGCGCGCACCACGGCATCGGCGTGGTGCCCTACAGCCCGCTGGCGCGCGGCGTGCTCACCGGGAAATACGTTCCGGGCGCGAAGCCCGAGGCCGGGACGCGCGCCGGGAGCAACGACAAGCGCATCCTCGAGACGGAGTTCCGCGAGGAGTCGCTCGCCATCGCGCAGAAGATCAAGGCGCACGCCGCGAAGAAGAACATGTCCCCGGGACATCTCGCATTCAACTGGGTGCTCGCCAACCCCATCGTCACGAGCGTCATCGCCGGCCCGCGCACCCTCGAGCAATGGAACGACTATCTCGCCGCCCTCGGCAAGAAGTACGAGGCCGACGATGAAAAGCTCTTCGATTCGCTGGTGCGCCCGGGCCATCCCTCGACGCCCGGCTACAACGACCCGGCCTACCCGCTGCGCGGCCGCCCCGCGCGGGCGGGCTGATCGTGCCGCGCATCCCGTACGTCCCCGAGGACATCGCCGAGCCCCGGGAGATCGTGGACGCCGTGCGCAAACGCCGCGGCGGCACGCTCCTCTCGCTCGACCGATTGCTGCTCCACAGCCCGCCGCTTGCCGCCGGATGGAACGCGTACCTCGGCGCGGTGCGCACGCAGCTCTCGCTGGAGGCGAAGCCCCGCGAGCTCGCCATCTGCGCCGTGGCGGCATTCAACGGCGCCGAGTTCGAGTTCGCGCACCACGCCCCGCTCCTGCTGAAGGCCGGCGGAACCCAGGCCCAGGTCGATGGGTTGCGGGATCTCGCAAGCGCGGCCGCGAACGAATCCCTCTTCGACGCCGACGAGCGCGCCGTGCTGCGGCTCACGCTCGAGATGACCCGCGACGTCGCGGTGGACGAGGCGACCTTCAGGCGCGCGAGCGCCGCCGTAGGCGACACTCGGAAAACGGTCGAGCTCATCGCGACGATCGCCGCCTACAACATGGTGTCGCGCTTCCTCGTCGCCCTCGACCTGCAGCCCGGCTAGGAAATTGGTGTCAGGTACGCATTTCGGAAGCATCGGCACGCCGAAGCTCGCCGCCGAAATGCGTACCTGACACCAATTTCCTAGAGCCGCTCGCCGTACCAGAATTCCATGCCCTCGCGACGACGCACGCCGCGGCGGCCGCGAAGAGCGAGGCGCGCGGTGATCTTGAAGATCTCCCAGGCCGAGCGGCCATGCACCTTGCGCGCCGAGGTCATCACCGCTTCGCGCAGCACGACGAAGCGCCCCAGGCGCCCCAGCGAGCGGCTGATGACGAGCTCCTCCGCGCCGAAATAGGTCTCGTCGAATCCGCCCACCGCGTCGAACGCTTTCCGGGTGCAATAGACGAAGCACCCGGCCGCGAGGCGCAGCCAGCGGAAGCTCATGAGCAGCGCAGCGGTGACCACGTGAGCCCACCGCGGGGCTTCGTCGAGGCGCACGCCGGCGCCGCCGCCCACGGCCCCCGAGCGCAGCGCGCCGAGCGCAGCGCGCAGCACCGCGGCATCGATCCGCGTATCGGCGTCCACGAAGATCAGGATCTCGCCCGCCGAGGCGCGCGCACCGGCATTGCGCGTTGCGGCGATCTGGCGTTTCTCGACGCTCACCACGCGTGCGCCGCCCTCCTCGGCGATCCGCGCCGTGGCGTCCGTCGAGGCATCGTTCGCCACCACGATCTCGTAGGGCTCGCCCGCTTCGCGTGCCGCCGCGTGAATCGCCGCGAGTGTCGCCCCGAGGTAGCGCTCCTCGTTGAACGCCGGGACGATGAACGAGATCACCGGGGCCTCACGCCTTCGTCGCCGCCGCCTTCTCGTTCGCGACGTGATCGCGCACGATCGATTCGAAATCGGCGTCGGCCTTGAAGCCCATCGCGCTCGCGCGCTCGGTACGGAAGCGCACGGGCCACGTTTCCACGATCGCCTGGATGCGCGCATCGGGCCTGAACTTCACGCGCTTCATCGACTCCGCGCCGGCCACGCGCCCCATCGCGTCGATCATCTGGCGCACCGAGAATGTGATGCCCGGGAGATTCACGACGCGCGTCGTCGGCCACGCCGAGGAGGGCAGGTCGTGGGCGTGGATGAAGGCCTCGACCACGCGCCGCGGCGAGAGGATCCAGACGCCCGTCGTGTCGGGCACGGGACAGATCGCCTCGACGCCCGCGAGGGGCTCGCGAATGATGCCGCTCGCGAAGGACGACGCCGCGAGGTTGGGCTTGCCGGGGCGCACGACGATCGTCGGCAGCCGCATCGAGCGGCCGTCGACGAATCCCTTGCGCGTGAAGTCCGCGACGAGATACTCGCCGATCACTTTCTGCGTTCCATAGGAAGTCTGCGGCGCGGGCGTGGTCGTGTCGTCGAGCACATCGGGCAGCTCCCCGCCGAAGGCCGCGACGGAGCTCGCGTAGACAAAGCGCGGCGGCGCCGCGAGCTTGCGCGCGGCCTCGAGCAATGCGCGCGTGCCGTCGAGGTTCACGTGATAGCCCAGCTCGAAGTCCGCCTCGGCTCCGCCGCTCACCACCGCCGCGAGGTGGAAGATGCTGTCGGTGTCGCTTCCCAGCGCCTTGGCGATCACCTTGGGCGCCGCGACATCGCCGGCAATGCACGTGAACTGCGACTCGAGGCCCGGAGGAAACGCCATGTCCAGCAGCGTGATTCTCGCTTCCGGGTCGCGCGCCTTCAGTGCCGCGGCGAGACGCGAGCCGATGAAGCCGCCGCCCCCTGTGATGAGAATCCTCATGCCGCTAGGATACAGGTCACGCCGCCGATCCCGCCCGCCTCAGCGCGTCGAGACGGCCTGCGCGAGCCCCGGGACCGCGTCGGCGCCCTCGGGAACCGAGATCTTCGCGCCCTGGAAGCTGCCAAGCGCTTCGGCGCGCCCGCCGAGACATTTGGCGAGGAATCCCTCGGAGATCGCGTAGAAGGAAACGCGGTTCTCGGGACGCGCGAATCCATGGCCCTCGTCCGCGTAGAGCACGTAGGTGACCGGCGTCTTTCTCGCGACCAGGCCCTCGACCATCCGGTCCGATTCCTTCTTCGTGACGCGCGGATCGTTGGCGCCTTGCGCGACGAGGATCGGGCGCTGCACCTGGTCGATGCGCGTGATCGGCGAGCGCGACAGCAGGTGCTCGCGCTCCTCCGGCTTGGCGGGATTGCCGACGCGGCGATACCACGAGCTTTCCATGAAAGGCTTCCAGTACTCGGGGAAGCTCTCGATCAGCGAGACGAGGCTCGAGGGACCGACGATGTCCACGCCGCAGGCGAACGCGGTCGGGGTGAACGTGAGCCCGACCAGCGTCGCGTAGCCGCCATAGGATCCGCCGTAGATCGCGACCTTGTCGGGAATCGCGATGCCGGAATCGACGGCCCACTTCACCGCGTCGATCAGGTCGTCGTGCATCTTGCCGCCGAACTCGTGGTTCGCCGCCTCGACGAACTTCTTGCCGAATCCGGTGGACCCGCGGTAGTTCACCTGCAGCACCGCATAGCCGCGGTTGGCCATCCACTGCGCCTCGGAGTTGTAGCCGAAGGTGTCCTGCGCCCACGGGCCGCCATGCACGTTGAGGACCATCGGCAGCGGCTTGGCGGGGCGTGCTTCGCCATTGGTCGAGGCCCCGACGGGGAGCGTCAGGAACGAAGGCAGCGTCAGGCCGTCGCGGGCCTTGATCTCGACGCCGTACATCGGCGCAAGCGCCTTGCCTTCGAGCGCGGGACGCGTCACGAAGAGCGGCGAGAGCTTGCGCAGCTGACGGTCGTAGAGCGCGAAGGCGACGGGCTTGGTGACCTCGTCGACCTGCACCACCCACAACGAATCGGCGTCGTTGCGGCTCGCCACGGTCCATTGGCCCTTCACCTGCGCGTTGAGCGCCGCGATGTCGGCCTTCACGGCGTTGCCGAGCGGCAGCCACTCGTTGCGCAGGTAGTTCACCTCGTAAGCCTCGGCGACCCGCGTCACCGGGTTCACCATCACGTCGGCGACGTCGCCCTTGGCGCTCTCGGCGAGGATCCGGGTCTTGCCGCTCGCCAGGTCCTGGGCCACGAGCGCCGCCTTGTCGCGGCCGCGGCTGTCGATCCAGTAGAGCGTCTTGCCATCGGGCAGGAGCTCGATCAGGTTGGTCGTGATCGAGTCCTCGGCGGGCACCTCGGCGAAGGGCGTGGTCTTGCCGTTGTCGAACCTGAGGACCTCCGATGCGCCGCCCGCCTTCTCGCGCAGCGCGAAGCGGATCTTCAGCGACTGGTCGGCGACGAAGGCGGAGTACTGGTCGTTCTGGTAGACCAGGTCGAGCTTGCCGGTGACGAGGTTCAGGCGATGCACGTCGTGGAACTGCGGATTGCGATTGTTCAGCCCGATGAGGATCTCGTCGGGATGGGTGCGGCTGTCGCCGACCTGCTGCACGCGCGTCTTCTCGAACGGCGTGAAATTGCGCAGCGTGCCGGTCCCGGGGTCGACGCCGTACAGCAGATAGTTCTCGTCCCCGCCGCGGTCGTTGATGAAGAGGATGAGCTTGCTGTTGCGCGCCCAGAAGTGCTGGCGGATCGGGCGCGTCTTCTCCGCCGTGAGCGGCTTCGCCTTCGACAGGTCTCCCGCGGGCGCGACCCAGATGTTCAGCACGCCGTCGCGCGGCGCGATCCACGAGATCCACTTGCCGTCGGGGCTCACGCGGCCCTGGGTCTTCTCGGGATTGCCGAAGAAGAGCGCGCGCGGGATGAGCTCGGCCCCGCTCGATTGCGCGTGGGCTGGCAGGGTGAAGGCGACGAGCGATGCGGCGGCGGCGAGCAGCGACCGGGTGAATGCGGACATGCGAAAACTCCTCTCTAGAGTGCGGCGATGCACATGATCTCGACCTTGTAGGCCGGGCTCGCGAGCTTCGCCTCGATCGTGGCGCGCGCCGGGGTCTGGCCGGGCACCACCCATTTTTCCCAGGCGACGTTCATGCCCGCGAAATCCTTCATGTCGGGCAGGAAGATCTGCGCAGACAGGATCTTCGACTTGTCGCTCCCGGCCTGCTCGAGGAGCTTCTCGATCTTCGCGAGCACTTCCTCGGTCTGCCCCGTGATGTCCTTCGTCGTGTCGTCGGGCACTTCTCCCGCGAGGTAGACGGTGTTGCCGTGCACGACGGCTTCCGACAGGCGCTTGCCCACGTTGATGCGTTGGATGCTCATGGTCTCTCCTCTGGATTCAATCGACGGGGTGAGCGCGGGCCTTGAAGCCGCAGCGCTGCAGCGCCGCCACGATCTGCTCGACGTGCTCGCGGTTGCGGGTCTTCAGGACCACGTGGACCTCGGCGTTCTGCACCGCGAGCTGGGTGAAGGTGCGCTGGTGGTGGACTTCCTCGATGCTCGCGTTCTGTTCGGCGATGCAGGCGGTCACTTTCGCGAGCGAGCCCGGCAGGTCACGCACTTCCACTATCACGCGGGCGAGGCGTCCGGTGCGCACCATGCCGCGCTCGATGATCTCGGCGAGCATGAGAGGATCGATGTTGCCTCCGCCCAGCACGAGGGCGACGCGCTTGCCCACGAAGCGCTCGCGATTGCGC
>JADGRS010000290.1 GCA_017880705.1 Burkholderiales bacterium | reverse complement strand
GGGAAAGTCGCTCTTCATCGGCACGTGTCCTGGAGCGCGGCGAGCGCGGCGCAATAGGCGCCCGAGGCTTCCGCGGGCCTCGTGACGACGGTGCCGAGGTCGCGCACGAGCCCGTCCTTCAGGCCGTAGACCCAGCCGTGCACCGCGAGCTCCTGGCCGCGGTCCCACGCATCGCGAACGATCGTGGTCTGGCAAACGTTGGCCACCTGCTCGATCACGTTGAGCTCGCAGAGCCGATCGATGCGCTGCGGGACGTCGGGAAGCCTCGCCACGCGCGCATCGTGCTTCGCATGCACGTCCTGCACGTAGCGTAGCCAGTTGTCCGCGAGCCCCACGCGGTCCTTCTGCAATGCCGCCGAGACGCCGCTGCATCCATAGTGCCCGCACACGATGATGTGCTCGACCTTCAGCACGTCCACGGCGAACTGCATCACCGAGAGGCAGTTGAGGTCGCTGTGCGCGACGACGTTGGCGAGGTTGCGGTGGACGAAGAGCTCGCCGGGCGCGAGGTCGACGATCTCGTTGGCCGGCACGCGGCTGTCGGCGCATCCGATCCAGAGATAGCGCGGGCGTTGCTGGCGCGAGAGCCGCGGAAAGAATTCGGGATCGCTCGCGCGGATTCGCTCGGACCACGCGCGGTTGCTCTCGAACAGATGGGAGAGGGAGGACATCGCGCGATCCTAGTACTGCGTCTTCTGGTTCTGGGCCATGGCGGGATTATTCCAAGAATGGAGGGTTCTGTCTTGTTGCCGCGAACTCCGGGCCGCAACGCGGGCGATGCGATCGGGGTACCATGCCGGCAAACAACACCACGAGGAGGAAGCCATGACGACACGTCGCGAAGTCTTGCTGGGAGCGGCAGCCGCAGCCCTGTTGGGGGGGAGCCGCCTTGCGCGGGCGAAGGCCGCACAGCCCTCGACTCCGGTGAATTTCGACGTGCCCGCGGGCGCCGTCGATTGCCACACGCACATCCACGGCGATCCCGCGAAGTTCCCGTTCTTCACCGGACGCGTCTATACGCCCGAGCTCGCTTCGCCCGAGGAGATGGCGGCGCTGCATCGCGCGCTGCACATCCAACGCGTGGTGATCGTCACGCCGAGCGTCTACGGCACCGACAACTCGGCGACTCTCTTCGGGATGAAGGCGCGCGGGAAGGACGCTCGCGGCATCGCGGTGATCGACGACAAGACGACCGAGGCCGAGCTCGATGCGATGGGCAAGGCGGGAATCCGCGGCGTGAGGCTCAACCTCGCGACCGGCGGCATCAACGATCCCGCCGTGGCGCGTCCGCGATTCACCGCAGCGGCCCAGCGCATCAAGGCGCGTGGCTGGCACCTGCAGATCTACACCAATCCGCAGATGATCACCGCGGTGAAGGACCTCGTGATGTCCTCGCCCGTGCCGGTGGTCTTCGATCACTTCGGCGGCGCGCAAGCTGCGGCCGGAGTGGCGCAGCCGGGCTTCCCCGACCTGCTCGAGGCAATGCGCGCCGGCAAGGCATACGTGAAGATCTCGGGCGCCTACCGCGCGTCGAAGCTGGGTCCCGACTATGCGGATGTCGCGCCGATGGCGAAGGCGCTCATCGCCGCGAATCCGGACCGCATCTTGTGGGGAACGGATTGGCCCCATCCCGATTCCGTCACCCCGCCGGGAAAGGTCCCGACCGACGTGACGCCGCTCTTCCAGATCGATGACGGGCGCCTCCTGAACCAGCTGGTGGTGTGGGCGCCCGACGCGAAAACGCGAAAGAAGATCCTCGTCGACAACCCGACGCGACTCTACGGATTCACGAGCTGAGCGCTACGACGCGTCGGGGCGCCAGCCGCCGCCGAGGGCCTTCATCAGCGAGACGCTCGCGTTGAGGAGCGCCAGGCGGTTGCGCGCGACCGAGAGCTCCGCGTCGTTCGCGGTGCGCTGGGCGTCGAGCACTTCGAGATACGTCGACAATCCCGATCGATAGCGGGCGTTGACGATTCGCAGCGTGTCGTTCGCGGTGGCCGCGCGGTCCTCGAATTCGCGTTGCGAGATGCTCGCCTGCCGCACCTCCGTCAACGCATCGGCGACCTCGCGAAACGCGGTTTCCGCGGCCTTGCGGTACGTCGCCGCCGCCTGGTCCTTGCGGGCCGCGGCTTCGGCGACGCGCGCCGTGGTGCGTCCCCAATCGAGAAGGGGCATCGCGGCGTTGAGGCCCACGGACCAGATGCGCGCGGGCGCGCTTACGAAGGTCGCGAGCGCGGTGCTCTCGCCGCCGTCGCCCGCCAGGAGCGAGACGGTCGGAAAGTACGCAGCCTTCGCGACGCCGATCTGCGCATTCGCCGCGACGAGCGACTGCTCGGCCTGGCGAATGTCGGGCCTGCGCTCGAGGAGGGTCGAGGGAAGCCCCGCCGCCGGCAGCCGCGGAAGCGCCGACGGCATCTTCGCCGCGGGCGCGGGCTCGAGCTTCAGATCGAGCCGGCTCGTGAGCACCGCGAGCTGGTGCTCCGCGAGCTCGCGCTGCCGCACGAGATCCTTCAGCTGCAGCGACGCGTCGGCGACCGCGATCGACGCCGCGTTCGAATCGAGGTCCGAGGCGAGGCCGCCGCGCACGCGGGCGCCCACCACGTCGAGGGATTCCCTGCGCGCGGCGAGCGTGCGCTGCGACAGGTCGATCTGCGTGTCGAGCGAGCGAACCGCGAAGTACGTCTGCGCGACGAGTCCTTCCAGCGTGAGAAACACGACCTCACGCGCAAAGCGCGTTCCCAGCGCGAGCGCCCGCGCCGCCTCGTCGCCGCGCCTCAATCTCCCCCAGAGATCGATCTCGAACCCCGTGGAAAGCTGGCCGCGCACGTCGTTGCGCACCAGGGGCGGCGGGTTCGGGAACGCCGTTGCCGCACTCACGCGACTGCGCGACGCGTTCACGCCCGCGTCGATCTCGGGAAGGAACGCGGCATTCGCTTCGCGAAGCTGGGCGTTCGCCTCCTCGATGCGCGCCACCGCGAACTCGACGTCGGGATTCTTGGCGAGCGCGGCCTCGACCAGGTCGTCGAGCGTCGCGTCGCCGTAGAGCGTCCACCACTGGTCCTCGACGGCCGGCTGCGCCGCGGCGCTCGCCTCGCCGGAGGGATAGCCCGCGGGAAGGTCGAGCCCCGGGCGCGAATAGTCGGGGCCGATGGCGCAACCGGCGAGCGCTACCGCCGCGAACGCTGCCAAAGCCCTCATGCGTGCTCCCCGGCGGGCTCATCGGGCGACGGTGCAGGGGCGGGCTTGGTGCCCTTGCCGGCGAGGAGGACGAAGAAGAGCGGGATGAAGAGCGTCGCGACGAAGGTCGCCACCAGCATGCCGCCGAGCACGCCCGTGCCCATCGGGCGCCGCGCCGCCGCGCCCGCGCCCGAGGCGAGGACGAGCGGGAGCACGCCGAGGCAGAAGGCGAGCGAGGTCATCACGATGGGCCGGAAGCGCATGCGCGCCGCCTTGACCGCCGCGTCGAACGCGCCGAGACCTCCGTGCATCTCCTGGTTCGCGAACTCCACGATGAGGATCGCGTTCTTGGCGGCGAGTCCTATGAGCGTCACCAGGCCGATCTGGAAATAGATGTCGTTGGAGAAGCCGCGCGCGAGCACGAGCGCGAGCGCCCCCAGCATCGCGAACGGCACGGCGAGGAGCACCGCGACCGGCAGCGACCAGCGCTCGTAGTTGGCTGCGAGGATGAGGAACACCATCACGAGCGCCATCCCGAAGGCGATGATCGACTGCTTGCCCGTGCGCTTCTCCTGGTACGCCTGGCCGATCCACTCGACGGTGAAACCATCCGGGAGCTTCGCGGCCTCCTCTTCGACCACGGCGATCGACTGGCCCGAGCTCACCCCCGGCACGCCGCTCGCGAGCATCTTCGCCGAGACGAAGCCGTTGAACCGGTCGATCTGGTCCGGGCCGACGACGCTGCGCGTGCGAACGAGCGCCTTCAGCGGGATCATCTCCCCGGCGGCGGTGCGAACGTAGACGTTACCGAGACTCTCGACCGTCGCGCGATACGCTGCCTCCGCCTGCACCTGCACGCGGTACGTGCGGCCGAACTTGTTGAAGTCGTTCACGTAGAGCGCGCCCATGGTGCTCTGCATCGCGTCGAACACGTCGCCGATCGGCACCCCGAGGGACATCGCCTTCTCGTTGTCCACGTCCACGGTCACCTGCGGAACGGTGGGACGGAAGAGCGCGTTGATCCCCGTGAGCTCGGTGCGCTTGCGCAGCGCCGCCGCGAAGTCGTTCATCACCCGCGCGAGGTGCTTCGCATCGCCGTCGGCGCGGTTCTCGAGATAGAACTCGAGCCCGCCCGCCTGGCCTAGGCCGCGGATGGGCGGCGGATTGAAGGAGATCACGATGCCCTCGCGGATCCCCGCAGCCTTGGCCGCGATGTATCTCGTGAGCTGGTCGGCGGTGACGTCGCGGTCTTCCCAGGGCTTCAACGTGATGAATAGCGTGCCCGCGTTGGTCTTGTTGCCGCCGCCGATCAGGTCGAAGCCGGTGACCACGAACACGTGCTCGACCGCCGGGTTCTCGGCCATCATCGCCTGCAGCTTGGCGCCGACCGCGC
>JADGRS010000289.1 GCA_017880705.1 Burkholderiales bacterium | reverse complement strand
CGCCTCGGCCAGCACGCGCTGAAGCGCAGGAAGTGTTTCGGGTGTCAGCATCGCGTCGGCCTTCGCTTCGAAAAGGTCAGTGGCTGATCGAGCGCCATTCGGCGCGCCACTCGCATAACCCCTCGCCCTTCCCCGCGCAGCGCACGTGGTCCACCGCGCCGCCGCTGGCGCCCAGCAGCCGCAGCAGCTCTTGCAATACCGCCTCGTAGTACGCGCAGCCGGCGCCCCGCGGCGCGCTGTCCAGCGTGGCCGAGCGCGCTACTTCGAGGGTGAGATACGAACCGCTGCGGCGCACCTTCCCGTTCAGAAAGCGCGCGGCGATCCGCTCCACGTGCCGGAGCGCGATCGGGCGCGACAGGATCGCCGGAAGGACGGTGATCATGCGGCGCGTGGGTGCCGGAATGCTCAGATACGTCTGCATCGCGAGGTAGCGGCCTGCGGCGCGGAACACAGCCTCGGCGTCCGGACGACGACCAATGAGCCGAGCCAGCCCCACGGCCTCGTCGAAGACGGGGCGCTCTTTGCGACGCGCGGCGTCGGTGTACCGCTTGATCTGCGCGTACACGGTATCGCTGAGACCGAGGCGTTTGTTGCGGAGCTCAGGCACGAACTCCGCATCGAGATCGCCATCGGGGCTATCGACGTTGCGCACCGCCTCGAGAAAGCTGAGCGGGAGGAGCGCGTCGACGGTCGTAGACATGTGTTGGGAAGGGGCGACGGAGGGCTGGAGAGAAGCTAATCTCATGGCAGGACTGCTTCAAGCAGTCCGACGGGCGGTAAGACTGCTTCAAGCAGTATGCCGGGAACCCGGACGCGTTTTGGGGGCTTCATTTCACAGCAGCCGGGAGGTCAATTTCCACCCGGGAACTGCTCCGCGACTTGATCCGCGCCCAGCGCGCTCCAGCATCTCTGCACGAGCCGTTCATGAATGAATGTCCCTCAGGCGAACAGTCGCCCTGCCAACGCACGATGGAGAAGCTCTACGAGTTTCTCGACGGTGAGCTCACGCCCGACGTGGATGAGCAGATTCGTACGCACCTCGCCGAGTGCCGCGGGTGCTTTCCGCACTTCGAGTACGAGCGGGTGTTTCTGCGATTCATGGAGAAGCGAGCGGTGATCGAGCGCGCCCCGCCAACGCTCAGGCGAAAGATCCTGTCGGCGTTGATGAACGAAGAGGTCGCTCGCTCGCAGGAGTGATCGTGCGGGCGATCGCCGGCGCGCTGGTTGCTGCCGCGATCGCGTTTGCCGCGTGGCGCGCGGGCTCGCTCAGCCGCTCCGGCGCCGCCGCGGCTCTGTTCATTGGGACGATCGCGATAGCCGCCGGATGGACGTGGGGCGCCCTGCTCACTGTGTACTTCGTCTCGTCCTCCGTGCTCAGCCGGATCGGCGTGCGCGTGAAGGCGCAGCGCAGCGGCAGCATCGTCGAGAAGGGCGGCGCGCGCGACGCGCCCCAGGTATTCGCGAATGGCGCCGTGTTCGCCGCCGCCGCGGCACTTCAACTCCTCTATCCTTCTTCTATCTGGCTCGCTGCCGGCGCGGGAGCGCTCGCGGCGTCCGCTTCCGACACGTGGGGCACCGAGATCGGAATGCTCGCGAAATCGCCTCCGCGCATGATCACGACGTGGCGCACTGTGCCGACGGGCACCTCCGGTGGGGTGAGCACACTCGGGCTCGCGGCAATGGTGGCCGGCACGTTGTTCATCGCGCTCGCGGCGTGGTTGCTGCACTGGAACAGCGGGAACGCACACGTCGCGCTCGCAGTATCAGTGGGCGGGATCATCGGCGCACTCGTAGATTCGTTCGGCGGCGCGCTCTGGCAATCACGACGATATTGCACGCGGTGCGGCAGCGCGACCGAGCGCGTGGTGCACGACTGCGGCACAGAAACCGAGCGTGCGGGGGGATTGGGATGGCTGAACAACGACGGCGTCAATGCCGCGTGCACACTGATCGGGGCGATCGTCGCCGTGGGTATGCTCAGGCTTCTTCAGTAGCGGGAGCGGCGTGAGCACGCGACCACGTGTGCTGCTCGTCAGCGCGAATCGCGAGCGCCAGCCCATGCCAGTGGTGCCCAACGGCGTGGCGTGCGTCGCCTCCGCGCTCGATCACGCGGGCCACGATGTGCGCGTGCTCGACCTCTGCTTCGCGCGCGATCCGCACGCACAAGCGCGCGAAGCCGCGAAGTCGTTCAACCCGGATATCATCGGGCTCTCCGTGCGAAACATCGACAACAGCGATCTCGTCGCGCTGCAGCACTACACGCCCGCGGCCGCGTCGCTTCTGGCGACGCTCAGAGCAAGCGCGCCGAGCGCACAGGTGATCGCCGGCGGCGCAGCATTCGGTGTCGCGCCCGAAGCGCTGAGCGATGAGCTGGGCGTCGAGCACGCAGTCGCTGGCGATGGCGAGCGCGCGACCCCCGCGCTCATCGCCGAGCTGGCGGCGGGGCGCGTGCCGGGCGCGATTCCGGGCGTCGTGCGCCGCGTCGACGGACGGCGCGTGCTCACGCCCCCTGGCGGCGACGGCGCGCTCGACTCGCTCCCTCCCGTGCACATGCATCGCTGGCTCGACCTCAAGCGCTACGAGCGCCGCGGCGGCACGGTGCCGATCCAGACGAAGCGCGGCTGCGTCTTCAAGTGCATCTACTGCACCTATCTCAACGTCGAAGGGTGGGGCTACCGGCTGCGCGAGCCCGAGCTCGTGGCGAACGAGATCGCCGAGCTCGCAACCGAGGCGCATATCCGCCACTTCGAGTTCGTCGACTCCACCTTCAACGCGCCGCCGCGCCACGCAATGGCCGTGTGCGAGGCGATCACGCGCCGCAAGCTGAACGTGCATCTCGACACGACGAACTTCACCCCGGCCACTGCATCGGTGGAGCTGCTCGACACCATGCGCCACGCGGGCTTCAAGTGGCTCGGCATCACGGCCGAGAGCGCGAGCGATCCGGTGCTCGACAAGCTGCAGAAGGGCTTCGACGTGGCGCAGCTGCGCAAGGTGGCCGAGAATGTCGAGGGCGCGGGGATGGGCGTGCTCTGGATCTTCCTGATCGGCGGCCCGGGCGAAACGCCGGCAACCCTCGAGGAAACGCTCAAGTTCGCGGCGTGGCGGCTCGACCGCGGCGATGCGGTTTATCTCACCGTTGGCCTTCGCGTATATCCCGGAACGACGCTGCACAACATTGCGATGGACGAGGGCGTCGTGCCGCGCGGCGATCCGCTGCTCGTGCCGAAGTTCTACTTCTCCTCCGAGCTGAACATGGACGCGACCTTGATCAGGCTGCGCGCGTTCGCGGCGAAGTATCCGCGCTTCATGTTCTCCGCCGACTCGCGCTCCCGCCTCCTCCCGCACCTCACGCGTCTCGCGTCGGCGCTCAGGCTGCCGCGGCCGCATTGGAGATACATGGGCGTCTTTCAGCGGCTGAGCCGCTCCTTCTCGTGACCATCAGCCGACGCGACATCGACGTGCTCGTCGTCGGCGCGGGCCCCGCGGGCAGCTCGGCCGCGTGGCATCTCGCGCGCGAGGGCGCGCACGTGATGGTGCTCGATCGCGCAAAATTCCCGCGCGAGAAGCCGTGCGCTGAATATCTCAGTCCTGAAGCATCGCGGATTCTGAGCGCCATGGGCGCGCTCGAGGCATGCGAGGCCGCGGGCGCCGCGCACCTCGCGGGGATGGTGATCCGGGCGCCGAACGGAGCGCGCATTCGTGGCGAGTTCGCCGCCGCGCACGGCTTCCGCGCCTTCCGCGATCGCGGGCTCGCGCTCAGGCGACCGGTGCTCGACTCCATTCTCCTGGAGCGCGCGCGGGCCGCCGGCGCCGAGGTGCGCGAGGGCGAGCAGGTTATCTCAGTACTAAGAGATCCCCGAGGTGCCGTGTGCGGCGCACGCGTGCTAGGCGCCGAGGGCGAGGAGCGAGACATTCGCGCCCGCCTCGTCATTGGCGCCGACGGGCTCCGCTCCACCATCGCGCGCCGGATAGGCGTCGCGCGCCACGCGCTCGGCCCGCGCCGCCTCGCCTTCATCGGCCACTATCGCGAAGTCGAGGGGATGACGGACTACGGCGAGATGCACGTCGACCGCGAGGGGTACGCGGGATTCGCCGATGTGGGGCACGGGCTCACGAATGTCGCGGTGGTCGTGCCGCGCGCGAGCGTGCGCGGGAACGTCGCCGGCAATCCGAGCGCCTTTCTCGAGCGGTGGATCGCGGCGCGCCCGCATCTCGCGCCGCGCATGGCGAGCGCCAAGCGGGCGACGACGGTGCGCGTGACCGGGCCCTTCGCGGTACACGCCTCGCGCGCGTGGGGGCCGGGCGTCGCGCTCGTGGGCGATGCGGCGGACTTCTTCGACCCCTTCACGGGCGAGGGGATTTACGCGGCGCTCCGAGGGGGCGAGCTACTCGCTCCCTATGCGCTGGAGTCGCTCGCCGCTGACCGCCCGCGCGATGCCGACGCGGCGCTGCGCGAGTACGACCGCGCCCGCAGGCGCGCCTTCCGCGGCAAGTGGGCGATCGAGCGACTCGTCGCTCTCGCGGTGGGAGCGCCGGCGCTGCTCGATCGCGCGGCCTCAACCCTAGAGGC
>JADGRS010000288.1 GCA_017880705.1 Burkholderiales bacterium | reverse complement strand
GACGGGACAGATGCTCGCCGCGCTCCTCGATTGGCCCCAGGCCACGTTCGCGAGCAAGGTCGAGATCGGCGTCGGTGTCGCGAAGGTCGTGCGCGAGATCGACGGCGGCCTCGAGACCATTGAGGTGAAGCTTCCCGCGATCGTGACGACGGACCTGCGCCTCAACACACCGCGCTACGCGACGCTGCCCAACATCATGAAGGCGAAGAAGAAGCCGCTCGACGTGGTGAAGCCCGAGGCGCTCGGCGTGGACGTCGCGCCGCGGCTGAAGACGCTGAAGGTCGCCGAGCCCGGCAAGCGCAAGGCGGGTGTCATGGTGAAGGACGTGGCCGACCTCGTCGACAAGCTCAAGAACGAAGCGAAGGTGATCTGACATGGCCGCACTCGTCATCGCCGAGCACGACAAGACGCACCTGCGCGGAGGCACGGCGAATGCAGTCACTGCGGCCGCGAAGATGGGCGGAGAGGTTCACCTACTCGTGGCCGGCTCGGGCGCCCGCGCCGCGGCGGACGAGGGCGCAAGGCTTTCGGGCGTGACCAAGGTGCTCCACGTCGATGCCGCGCACTACGACGGCGGCATTCCCGAGAACTACGCCGCGCTCGTGGTGCCGATGGCGAGGGGCTACTCGCACATCGTCGCGAGCGCTACCGCCTTCGGCAAGAACATCTTGCCGCGCATCGCGGCGTTGCTCGACGTCGCGCAGGTCTCCGAGATCTCCGCCGTGGAATCGCCGGACACCTTCGTGCGCCCGATCTATGCGGGCAACGCATTCGCGACGGTGCAATCGGCCGACTCGGTCAAGGTCGTCACCGTCCGCGCGACGGGATTCGACGCCGCCGCGGCGTCGGGCTCGGGTTCGGTGGAGGCGTCGGCCGCGGGACCCGACAGGGGACAGTCGAAAGTGCTCTCCCAGGAGCTGACGAAATCCACGCGTCCCGAGCTCGCCGGCGCGCGCCGCATCGTCTCTGGAGGGCGCGGGCTCGCGAGCGGAGAGAACTTCAAGATGCTCGATGCCCTCGCCGACAAGCTGGGAGCCGCAATCGGCGCATCGCGCGCGGCGGTTGACTCTGGCTATTGCCCCAACGACTACCAGGTGGGACAAACGGGCAAGATCGTCGCGCCGGAGCTCTACATCGCCATCGGGATTTCCGGCGCGATCCAGCATCTCGCGGGAATGAAGGACAGCAAGGTGATCGTCGCGATCAACAAGGATCCCGAGGCGCCGATCTTCCAGGTCTCCGACTACGGTCTCGTGGGCGATCTCTTCCAGATCGTCCCGGAGCTCACGTCGAAGCTTTAGCAATCCGGGACAATCTGTCCGCGAGGAGATCCACGTGGCCGAATACGTCGCACCCATCAAGGACATGCAGTTCGTGCTGAAGCACGTTGTCGGCCTGGACCAGGTCAACACGCTGCCGGGATGGGAAGAGGTCACCGAGGACGTGGTCGACGCGATTCTCGAGGAAGCGAGCAAGCTCGCGACCCAGGTTCTGTCGCCACTCAATGCCATCGGGGATCGCCAGGGGGCGACGTGGAAGGACGGCGCCGTCACCACGCCGCCGGGATTCAAGGAGGCCTACGCGCAGTACGTGAATGCCGGGTGGGGCAACATCCAGTCGCCGGAGAAATACGGCGGGCAGGGGCTGCCACACCTTCTCGCCACGCCCATCGAGGAGATGTGGGGCGCGGCCAACCTGGCGTTCAAGCTCTGCCCGATGCTCACGCAGGGCGCGATCGAGGCGATCAGCCACGTGGGCCCCGACTCCCTGCGCGAGAAATTCCTGCCGAACATGGTCTCGGGAAAGTGGACCGGCACGATGAACCTCACCGAGCCCCAGGCGGGAAGCGATCTTTCGCTGGTGCGCTCCAAAGCCACGCCGCAAGCCGACGGCAGCTACCGGATCAAGGGCCAGAAAATATTCATCACCTACGGCGAGCACGACTACACCGAGAACATCGTGCATCTCGTCCTCGCGCGCATCGACGGGGCGCCCGAAGGCGTGAAGGGCATCTCGCTCTTCGCCGTGCCCAAGTTCCACGTCAAGGCGGATGGCTCGATCGGAGAGAGGAACGACGTGAAATGCGTCTCCATCGAGCACAAGCTGGGCATCCACGCGAGCCCGACCGCGGTGATGGCGTACGGCGAGAAGGACGGCGCCACCGGATACATCGTGGGCGAGCCCCATCGCGGGCTCGAGTACATGTTCATCATGATGAACGCGGCGCGGCTCTCGGTCGGGCTGGAAGGCGTGGCCATGGGCGAGCGCGCGTACCAGCGCGCGCTGGCATGGTCGCGCGAGCGCCTTCAGGGAAAGCCCATCGGCGTGCAGGGCCCTGCCGGAAAGGCTGTCCCCATCGTCCAGCATCCCGACGTGAAGCGGATGCTCCTCACGATGAAGTCCACGACGGAAGCCATGCGCGCTCTCGCCTACTGGACCTCGGCGCTTCTCGACCGCGCGCGCAAGCATCCCGACGAGAACGAACGCCGCCGCGCCCAGGCGATGGTGGACCTGCTGATTCCCGTCGTGAAGGGCTGGTCCACCGAAATGGGCATCGAGGTCGCCACGCTCGGCATCCAGGTGCACGGCGGCATGGGATTCATCGAGGAGACGGGCGCCGCGCAGCACCTTCGCGATGCGCGCATCACGACGATCTACGAAGGCACGACCGGCATCCAGGCGAACGACCTCGTCGGGCGCAAGATGGGGCGCGAGGAAGGGCGCACGGCGCTCGCGCTCATCGCCGAGATCGAGAAGCTGCTGCCGCTGCTTTCGGCGTCGTCGGACGCGAACCTGAAGGCCATCGGCTCCGCCCTCGGCGCGGCGGTGGAGCGATTGCGTGAGACGGTGCAGTGGGTCTCGAAGACCTTTCCTTCGAATCCGGCCGCGGTCGCCGCGGGCTCCGTGTACGTGCTGAAGCTCATGGGCGTGACGCTCGGCGGATGGATGCTCGCGCGGGGCGCCGAGATCGCATCCCGCCAGATCGCCAAGGGCGAAGGCGACGCGAGCTTTCTCAAGTCCAAGATCCTCACCGCGCGATTCTTCGCGGACCACGTCATGGCGCAGGCGCCGGCGTTGTCCTCGGCTGCGATCCACGGCTCGGAAAGCGTGCTCGCGGTCGGCGAGGCGATGCTCTAGGTTGCTGGACTCATTGCGCCATCCGTCGAACTCGGGATGAAGCTCGACCCGGGGGACCACGACCTTTCAACCGGGAGAGGACTCGCTACTTACAACATTGCTCGAATTTCCTTGAGTTCTTCTCCTGTGCGATGAGCGGGGCACCCCCTCTCGAGCTTCATCCCAAGAGTTCGATGGATGGCTCTGCGCGCACGTTCCGGTCATCCCCGGAGTTTGGAATGTATTCGCCAAAAGAAACGGCGATGCGCGACGCGTTCAGGATGTGCAGCCCGCGCCAGGGGGCTGCCCGTGATCTATCGGGCGGCGATGCGAGGAGCATCAAAGCAGAACAATATGAATTTTGGCTGGTGGACTGCACAGGCGCCGCCCAACTCTTCAGAGCCTCATCGAAGTGTTGGGGTGAAGCTCGAGAGGGGGTGCCCCGCTCGCTGCGGAAGAGAAGAGGCCTGAGGAATTCAAGCGCTATCGTAAGAAGCGAGATCCCTCCCCGTCGCAAGGCCGAGGTCCCCCGGGTCGAGCTTCACCCCCACTTCGATGAGGCGATGGCGTGGAGAGGAGGCGATGGCACGCCAGGAGCTACCCGATGATCGAAGCTTTCCTGGTCTCCGCCGCCCTCGTCGCGCTCGGGGAGATCGGCGACAAGACGCAACTCCTGTCGCTCGTCCTCGCCGCACGCTATCGCCGACCCTGGCCGATCGTCACCGGCATCTTCGCGGCGACCCTTCTCAACCACACGGCGGCCGGGGCGCTCGGCGCATGGCTCACGCACGCCGTCGGGGCTGCGTGGATGACGAAGATCGTCGCCGTATCGTTCCTCGCGATGGCCGCGTGGGCGCTGGTGCCCGACAAGCTCGACGAAGGCGATGCGCAGTCGAAGTCCCACGGCGGAGTCTTCTGGACCACGGCCACGCTTTTCTTCATCGCGGAGATGGGCGACAAGACGCAGGTCGCGACCGTGATGCTCGCGGCCCGCTACGATTCGCTCGCCATGGTCGTCGCGGGAACGACGCTTGGAATGCTGCTCGCCGACGTCCCCGTGGTCTTCTTCGGGGACGCGATCGCAAAGCGCGTTCCGCTCGGCATCATCCGCAAGGTGACCGCCGCGGCCTTCGCGGCGCTGGGAATCGCCGGGCTGCTTGCCTAGGCGTGCACCGGCACGCGTGCGAGGTTCTCGGCGGTGAGCTCGTTGCGATAGCAGACATGGGAGCCCCCATCGGCGTGGGAGAGCTCCTTGGCGATGTACATCGCCCTGTCGGCGTCGGCGAGCACGCCCGAGGGGCCGTCGCCGAAGCGATACTCGGCGACGCCGCAGCTCACCGATACGCGCGTCTCCAGGCCCGGCGAAAGCTCGCACGGCGTGGTCTCGATCGCCTTGATGATCCGCTCCATCACCATCTTGAGCGCGCGGTTGCGATGCAGCCCGACGACGAACTCGTCGCCGCCCCAGCG
>JADGRS010000033.1 GCA_017880705.1 Burkholderiales bacterium | reverse complement strand
GCCGCTCGGAGAGCTGGTCGCTCGAGGAGGGCGAGGTCAAATCCGGCAGCTACTCGATCGACCAGGGTGTCGGCGTGCGCGTGGTTTCGGGGGAGAAGACGGCTTTTGCCTATTCGGACGAGATCAACGTGGATGCGCTCGACGCGGCGGCGAAGGTCACGCGGGCCATTGCGGCCGACGGCGGAGACGCATCCGCGGGCCGCGTGCTGGTGCGAGCGGGCCACGCGTTGTACGCGCCGATCGACCCCGTCTCCCAGTTCGACGACGGCGCCAAGGTGAAGATCCTCGAGGCGATCGAAAAGCACGCCCGTGCGGTCGACCCTCGCGTGAAGCAGGTGATGGCGCGCCTGTCGGGCGAATACGATGTCGTGCTCGTCGCGCGGGCCGACGGCGGCCTCGCCGCGGACGTGCGCCCGCTCGTGCATCTTTCGCTCACCGTCATCGCCGAGCAGGACGGCCGGCGCGAGCAGGGTCACCAGGGCGCGGGTGGCCGCTTCGGCTACGACTATTACGACGACACGCTCCTCGAGAAGCTCGCCCGCGATGCGGTTCGCCAGGCGCTCGTGAATCTCGAAGCGCGGCCCGCGCCCGCGGGAATGATGACCGTGGTGCTCGGCCCGGGATGGCCGGGGGTGCTGCTGCACGAAGCGATCGGCCATGGGCTCGAGGGCGATTTCAATCGCAAGGGCACGTCCGCCTTCAGCGGGCGCGTGGGCGAGCGCGTCGCGGCGCCGGGCGTGACGGTGATCGACGACGGGACGATTCCCGATCGTCGCGGCTCGCTGTCGATCGACGACGAGGGCAATCCCACGACGCGCAACGTTCTCATCGAGGACGGCATCCTCCGCGGCTATCTCCAGGACCGCATGAACTCGAGGCTGATGGGCGTGCCCGCCACGGGAAGCGGCCGGCGCGAGTCGTACGCCGCGATACCGATGCCGCGCATGACCAATACCTTCATGCTGGGCGGCGATCGCAAGGCCGAGGAGATCATCGCTTCCGTCGATCGCGGCCTCTACGCCGTGAACTTCGGGGGCGGCGAGGTCGACATCACGAGCGGCAAGTTCGTCTTCTCCGCTTCCGAGGCCTACTGGATCGAGAACGGCAGGATCCAGTACCCGGTGAAGGGCGCGACCCTCATCGGCAACGGGCCCGACGCGTTGACGCGCGTCACGATGATCGGCGACGACATGTGCCTCGATCCGGGCATCGGCATGTGCGGCAAGGAAGGCCAGAACATCCCCGTGGGCGTCGGCCAGCCGACCATCCGCATCGAGGGCCTCACCGTGGGCGGGACCGCGTAAGGCCACGGGGCTGCATCCGACTCATGGGCATCCGCGTACATCACCTCATGAACATGACCCGCAGAAATTTCGTCGCAACCCTCGGCGCGCTCTTCGTCTCGCTGCGCGGAGCCTCCGCCGCGAGCCCCCAGGATCCAGGCAAGATCGACAAGGTGAGGCTCTCCGACGAGGACTGGAAGAAGCGCCTCTCGCCCGAGCAGTACGCGGTGCTGCGGCACGAATCGACCGAGCGGCCGGGCTCGAGCCCGTTGAACGGCGAGCATCGCAAGGGCACGTTCGTCTGCGCCGGCTGCGACCTCGCGCTCTTCACCTCCGAATCGAAGTTCGAGAGCGGCACCGGTTGGCCGAGCTTCTTCACGTTCATCCCGGGACGCCTCGAGACCAAGACCGACTTCAAGCTGGTCCTGCCGCGCACCGAATACCACTGCGCGCGGTGCGAGGGACACCAGGGGCACGTGTTCGACGACGGCCCGAAGCCCACGGGCAAGCGCTACTGCAACAACGGCGTCGCGCTCAAGTTCGTGCCGGCGTAGGACGGAAAATTGGTGTCAGGTACGAATTTCGGATGCATCGGCACGCCGATGCTCGCTGCCGAAATTCGTACCTGACACCAATTTTCACTTGGTCTCTATCTTCCCCGCGAGCTTCGCGGGCTTGTCGCGCGCGCTCCACATCCAGCAGTAGTCCTGCGCGATCTTCGCGACGAAGGTCCCGCCGTCGCCGCGCATGGCATCGCGCTTCACGGGGTACGAGACCTTGCCCGCCTCGTGATAGTGGATGTTGAAGTCGACCGGCGTGTCGGACTTCCAGGAGTACCCGCGCTTCTGGCCCGCCGCGAGCGTGAGGCACTCCTCGTGCATGTCCCCCGCTTGCAGCGTGACCGAAAACGCCTTCCCGTCATCGGCGTGGACGGTGGCGCAAAGCGCGAGCCACAGGAGGGATGCGCGCAGGGGCGAGCGGGCGATTTTCATGGACTTTATGCTAGCATTCGAGGCATGAATCACCGGGTCGGCCACTTTTTCTGGTTCTCCTATCTCACGCCGCAGGCGGTCGAGAGGATTTGAGCCGGTTACAGCCAACGAATCCACTTGAAACCGCCAGCCCGAAACTGGCGGTTTTTTGTTTTCCGCGAATGAGACGATGAGCGCATGACGCACTACCGCACCGACGATGTCCGCATCGAGCAGGGAGACGAGCTTCTCGCGCCCATGCAGGTGATGCGCGAGCTCGCCTCCACGGACCGCTCGGAGCAGGCCACCTTCGAGGGCAGGAAGGCCGTGCACGACATCCTGCGCGGCGCCGACGACCGCCTCCTCGTGGTGGTGGGCCCGTGCTCGATCCACGACTACGCGGCCGCCCTCGACTACGCGAAGCGCCTCAGGGGCGAGCGCGAGCGCCACGAGCACGACCTCGCCATCGTGATGCGCGTCTATTTCGAGAAGCCGCGCACCACCGTCGGCTGGAAGGGCTTCATCAACGATCCGCGACTCGACGAGACCTTCGACATGAACGAGGGGATCCGGCTGGCGAGAAAGCTCCTCCTCGAGATCAACGAGAGCGGCATCCCCTGCGGCACCGAGTTCCTCGACCTCATCTCGCCGCAGTACATCGCGGACCTCATCGCCTGGGGCGCGATCGGCGCGCGCACCACCGAGTCGCAATCCCATCGCCAGCTCGCCTCGGGGCTGTCGTGCCCGGTCGGGTTCAAGAACGGCACCGACGGCAACATACGCATCGCTGTGGACGCGATCAAGGCCGCCGCGGCGCGCCACCATTTCATCTCGATCACCAAGTCGGGGCATGTCGCCGTGTTCAAGACCGCGGGCAACGAGGACTGCCACGTGATCCTGCGCGGCGGCAAGACGCCCAACTACGATGCCGCGAGCGTCGACGCCGCGTGCGGCGAGCTCGCGGCCGCGGGCCTCGCGCAGCGCCTGATGGTCGACCTGTCGCACGCCAACTCGTCGAAGCGCTACCAGAAGCAGGTCGAGGTCGGCGCGGACATCGCGAAGCAGCTCGGCGCGGGCGAGCGCAGGATCGTGGGCGTGATGATTGAGAGTCACATCAACCCGGGACGGCAGGATCTCGTCCCCGGCAAGGCACTCGAGTACGGCGTGTCGATCACGGACGCGTGCCTCGGCTGGGCGGACACGGTGGGCCTGCTCGACACGCTCGCCGAGGGCGTGCGCAAGCGCCGCGTGGCGGTGGAGGAATGACGATGGCGAACGCCGGGAAGCAACCGATGCCCGTGGTGGGGCGCACGGATGACCTTCGCATCAGCGCGGTTCGCGCCCTCATAGCCCCGCAGCTCCTTCTCGAGGAGCTGCCCGTCGACGCGGCCGCGCTCGCGACCGTCACCAGCGCGCGGCAGGCGGTCCACCGCGTGCTGCACGGCGCCGACGATCGCCTGGTCGCGGTGGTGGGCCCTTGCTCGATCCACGATTCCGGGGCCGCGCTCGAATACGCCGCTCGCCTTCGCGAGGCCGCGCGCCGCCACGCGAGCGACCTGTTCCTCGTGATGCGCGTGTACTTCGAGAAGCCGCGCACGACGGTGGGGTGGAAGGGCTACATCAACGATCCGCGCCTCGACGGCAGCTTCGCGATCAACGAGGGCCTGAGGCTCGCGAGAAAGCTCCTCCTCGACATCAACCGCCTGGGGCTGCCCTGCGGCACCGAGTTCCTCGACCTGCTGTCGCCGCAGTACATCTCGGACCTCATCGCGTGGGGCGCGATCGGCGCGCGCACCACCGAATCGCAGACCCATCGCCAGCTCGCCTCGGGCCTGTCGTGCCCGGTGGGGTTCAAGAACGGCACCGACGGATCGATCCGCGTCGCGGTCGACGCGTTGCGCGCCGCCGCCGCGCCCCACGCTTTCATGGGGATGACGAAGACGGGACAGGCCGCGATCTTCGAGACCGTCGGCAACGAGGACTGCCACGTGATCCTTCGCGGCGGCAAGGTTCCCAACTACGACGCGGCGAGCGTCGACGCCGCGGCGAAAGAGCTCGCCGCCGCGGGCCTCGCCCCGCATTTGATGGTCGACTTCTCCCATGCGAACTCCTCCAAGCAATACCAGAAGCAGATGGAGGTCGCCGCGAACGTCGCGGCGCAGCTCGCCGCGGGCGACGAGCGCATCGTCGGCGTGATGGTCGAAAGCCACCTGAATCCCGGCCGCCAGGACCTCGTGCCCGGGCAGCCGCTCGCGCACGGCGTGTCGATCACGGACCCGTGCCTGGGCTGGGACGACACCGCCGCCCTCCTCGAGACGCTGGCCGACGGCGTGAGGAAGAGACGCCTTGCCAATAGCGAGTGAAATGCTAGCCTCTTGCCCGGGTAACTCCCCATGAGCAAAGCCGACGAGTTCAGGATCCTCGGGCGCAGGAAGGGCAGCGAGGAGTCGATCCGCTTCAGCTACAAGGGCGTCGACTTCCACCAGGACTGCTTCCACGTGGTCGCGGGCCTCAACGCCGTCGACACCCGCGAATACGTCGAGGAGACCTTCAAGGCGCTGAAGGCCGCGGGCCAGGTGTGCGCGCGCATGGGCGCGTACAAGCCGCGCACCAGCCCCTACTCGTTCCAGGGCTACGGCAAGAGCTGCCTGCCGTACGTCTTCGAGCTCGCGGGCAAGCACGGCATCCGCGTGATCTCGATGGAAGTCACTCGCGACGAGCACCTGGACGAGATCCGCGCGGCGCTGCGCGAAACGGGCGACGCGACGGGCGTGATGCTGCAGATCGGCACGCGCAACACGCAGAATTTCGAGCTGCTGAAGACGGTCGGCAGCCAGCGCGACTTCCCCATCCTCCTGAAGCGCGGCTTCGGGATCACGCTGCACGAGTCGCTCCTCGCGGCGGAGTATGTCGCGAGCGCCGGCAACCGCGACATCGTGTTCTGCCTGCGGGGGATGAAGACCAACTTCGGCGATCCCCATCGCAACCTGGTCGACTTCGCGCACGTGCCGGTGGTGAAGCGCCTCACGCGAATGCCGGTGTGCATCGATCCGTCCCACTCCGTCGGCATCCGCGCCACGGCGCCCGACGGCCTGCTGGACATCTTCCACGTCGCCGCGCAGGGCATCATCGCGGGCGCCAATCTCGTCCTCACCGACGTGCATCCCGAGCCCGCGAAGGCGCTGGTCGACGCGGGCCAGGCGATCACGCTCGACGAGCTGCCCTATTTCCTCGAGGACTGCGCCCTCGTTCGCGAAACCTACGAGAAGCGTCGCCGGCTGCGTTGAGCGAAAGGCTTTGGATCCGCCGATAAACGCCGATGAACGCCGTAAAGGCCAAACCCCATTGAGATTTCGAGTCACTGGATCCATGGCGCGAAGCTCCAATCTGCCTTTGCTCTTACGGCGTTCATCGGCGTTTATCGGCGGATTCACAGCCTTTTGCATCACTGCGTCCGCGGCTGCTTCGATTTCGCTGAAGGACGACCTCGGCCGTACGGTCGAGCTGAAGCAACCCGCGCAGAGGATCGTGACCCTCGCGCCGTTCCTCACCGAGCTCGTGTATTCGGCGGGCGCGGGGGATCGCGTGGTGGGTGTCAGCGCCTACAGCGACTACCCGGCGGAAGCGGCGAAGCTCCCGCGGGTATCGAGCGCCGCGGGCTTCTCGCTCGAGGCGATCGCCGCGCTCGAGCCGGACCTCGTGGTCGTGTGGCGCGACAGCGCGCGCCGCGAGGAGATCGAGCGCATCGCGGCCTTCGGCGCCGCGGTGTTCGTCGCCGACGCGCGCACGCTCGAGGACGTGCCGCGCGTGCTGCGAGCCGTCGCGACCCTCGCCGGTCGCGACGTCGAGCCGGTGATCGCGGCCTACGAGGGCAAGCTCGCGAAGCTTCGCCGCGAGCACGCGGGCGAGCGCAGGGTGGGAGCGCTTCTCGAGATCTGGCATCGTCCCCTCACCACCATCGCGGGCCGCCACTTCATGAACGAGGCGCTCGGGATCTGCGGGGCACGCAACCTCTTCGAGGACCTGGAGGGCGTCGCGCCCGTCGTGTCGATGGAGGAGGTCTACAAGCGCAATCCCGAGATCATCGTGAGCGCGAGCTCGGCGGTCAGCGAGGAAGAGTTCCACGCGCAGTGGCGGGAGCATCCGACGCTGTCGGCGGTGCGCACGGGAAGGCTGGTCTTCGTGGAGCCTGATCGCATCCAGCGGCTCACCGCGCGGACTCCCGACGGAATCGCCGCGCTCTGCGCGGCCATCGAGCGCGTTCGCTAGGCGCGTCGCGGCTTCATCGGCGCGATCATTCCCGAGCACACCACGGCGCCCGTGGGCAGGCCGGTGGGCGATCCTCCGGGGGGCTCCATGCTCACCGCGAGCGCATTGGCACCCTGGACGCGGGGATCGCTCGGGCTGATGCGCAGCATCGTGTCGCCGGGCACGTTGGGGACGAGGCCCAGGGACCGGGGCGCGCCTTGCTTCGGAAGGACCCACAGCTCGAGGCTGCGATTCTCCATGCCGCCCCACGGCTTCATCACCGTCACGCGCATCAGGTCGGGCTGGTGCATCGAGACGACCATCCGCGGCGCCGTGTCGGCGAGCACCGCGACGAACAGCGGCTCGTCGCGCGGCGCGACCGAGATCCACGCGAAGAACGCGAAAAGCACGGCCGCGACGCCTCCCGCGACCAGGCCGAAGCCGCGCCAGAATCCGGAGGCGGGCGGCGCCGCGCGCGCGGACGCCACCCGCGACTCGATGTTCGACCAGACGCGCTTCGGCGGCTCGATGGGCGCGAGCGCTTCGGCGACCGGCGTGAGCGCGTCCTCCCAGAGGCGCACCTCCGCCGCCAATGCGCGGTTGTCGCGCAGCATCGCTTCGAGCCGGCGGCGCGCGCCGCCGCGCAGCGTGCCGAGCACGTACTCGGGAGCGAGCGCCTTGATGGCATCGGGCGAGAGGCGCATCAGCCGCGCTCGGCCGCGTCGGGGTCGTTGCGCATGAGGCAATCGCGCAGCTTCGCGAGCCCGCGGCGGACGTGGGTCTTCACCGTGCCGAGGGGGCGACGCAGGTGCGCGGCGAGCTCCGAATGGGTGAGACCGTGGAAGAAGGCGAGCGCGATCGTCTGGCGCTGCTCCGACTCGAGCTCCTCGAGGCATTCGCGCACCGAGTGCGCATGGGCGCGCGCTTCTGCCTGGGACGCCGGGACCGCGGATTCGTCCACGAGGGTCGCCGCCAGGGAGTCGTCGACATCCGGGTCCTCGCGCGTGCGCCGCACGATGTCGAGGCTGCGGTTGCGCACGATCGCCGTCATCCACGTCGTGGGCGCGCTCTTCGCCTGCGCGTAGTCTCCGGCGTGGTTCCAGATGTTGACGAAACTGTCCTGCAACGCTTCCTCCGCGAGCGGCCTCTCACGGACTATACGAAGCGAGACCGCAAACAGTTTCGAGCTGGTGGCGCGATAGAGGTCGGCGAACGCGGCGCGGTCGCCGAGCGCGGCCCTCGCGAGGAGCCCGGCGAGGCGTGCTTGCGGGGCATCGAGCGTCATTTCGGCTCGCCCTCGCGGCCCGGCTGCCAGATCGGCTCGGCGGCGCCCGACGCGGCGTTGATCGCGCGCGCGGCGAGGAACAGGAGGTCCGAAAGGCGGTTCATGTACTGGATGCTCAGCGGCGAGACGCCTTCGCCGCGTCCCAGCGCCACCAGCGAGCGCTCCGCGCGGCGGCACACCGCGCGTGCGAGATGGCACGCAGCCGCGGCACGCGTGCCGCCGGGCAGCACGAAATCGCGCAGCGGCGGAAGCGGCTCGCGAAGCGACTCGATGCGCCGGTCGATCTCGCGAAGGTGCGTGTCCCGCATCGCCGAGCGTCCCGGGATGCAGACCTCTCCGCCCAGGTCGAAGAGGTCGTTCTGCAACGGGGCGAGGGTGCTCCGGATCGCCGCGGGCAGGCCCTCCGCGAGCACCACGCCGATCGCGCAGTTGAGCTCGTCGAGATCTCCCATTGCCTCGACCCGCGCCGAATCCTTGCTCACGCGCGTGCCGTCGCCGAGGCCCGTGGTGCCGTCGTCGCCGGTGCGGGTGACGATCATGGTGAGGCGATTGGCCATGGGGGCATCGTACCGAAAAACCGCCGACGCGATCGGGGTGGCGCCCCCTGCTATCATTCGCCATCCCATGGTTTACCCAGCTAAGTGAAAACCAGCTTCCTGGATTTCGAGCAGCCCATCGCGGAACTCGAACAGAAGATCGAGGAGCTTCGCTTCGTGCAGGACGACTCCGCGGTCGACATCTCCGCGGAGATCGAGCGCCTGTCGAAGAAGAGCCGCGACCTCACCAAGGAGATCTACGCGAAGCTCACCGCGTGGCAGATCTCGAAGGTCGCGCGCCATCCGCAACGCCCGTACACGCTCGACTACGTGAACACGATCTGCACCGACTTCGAGGAGATGCACGGCGACCGCTCGTTCGCCGACGATCCCGCGATCGTGGGCGGCCTCGCGCGCTTCAACGGCCAGAGCGTGATGGTGATCGGCCACCAGAAGGGCCGCGACACCAACGACAAGATCTTCCGCAACTTCGGCATGCCGCGCCCCGAGGGGTACCGCAAGGCGCTGCGCCTCATGAAGCTCGCCGAGAAATTCGCGATCCCGCTCATCACTTTCATCGACACGCCGGGGGCCTACCCGGGAATCGGAGCGGAGGAGCGCGGCCAGTCGGAGGCGATCGGCAAGAACCTCTACGCGATGGCGGGGCTGCGCGTGCCGGTCGTGGCGTGCGTGATCGGCGAGGGCGGATCCGGCGGCGCGCTCGCGATCGCGGTGGGCGACGTGACGGTCATGATGCAGTACTCGACCTACTCGGTGATCTCCCCCGAAGGATGCGCGGCGATCCTCTGGAAGAGCGCCGACAACGCGGGCGAGGCGGCCGACGCCCTCGCCATCACCTCGACGCGGTTGAAGGCGCTCGGTGTCGTCGACAAGGTGGTGACCGAGCCCCTGGGCGGCGCCCATCGCGACCACGCGGAAGCGGCGAAGAGCCTGAAGAAGGCGATCCAGGACAGCCTGAGAAGCCTCCAGGACCTCTCGGCCGACGCGCTTCTCGAGCGGCGCCAGGAACGCTGGGTCAACTATGGGAAGTTCAAGGAACTCGCCGAGTAGCGGCTTCGCGAGCCTGCCCCCGCGCGCCGCGGTCTGCGTGGGGTTCTCAGGCGGCCTCGATTCCACGGTGCTGCTCGACCTGATGGCGCGCCACGGCCGCGAAACGGGACGGGCCGTTTCCGCGGTGCACGTCCACCACGGACTGAGCCCCAACGCGGATGCCTGGGCCGATTCCTGCGCGGCGTTCTGCGCCGCGCGCGGCGTGCCGCTCACGATCGAACGCGTGCGCGTCGATCGCGATTCCGCCGAAGGCCTCGAGGGCGCAGCCCGCGCCGCGCGCTACGCCGTGTACGCGAGACGCGACGAGCCGGTGGTCGCGCTCGCCCACCATCTCGACGACCAGGCGGAAACGGTGTTGCTGCAGCTGCTGCGCGGGACGGGGCTGAAGGGCGTCTCCGCGATGCCGGAGATGCGCGCGCTTGCGGGGTCCGGCGTGCGGATCTACCGCCCGTTCCTCGCGTTTTCGCGAGCGGCGCTGCTCGAGCACGCGAAGGCCGCGGGCCTCGGGTGGATCGAGGACGAGTCGAACGTCTCGAGCGTGCACGATCGCAACTATTTGCGAAGCGAGCTCGCGCCGCTCCTCGACGCGCGTTTTCCCGCGTGGCGCGAGGCGCTTGCGCGCTTCTCGCGCCACGCGGCGAGCGCCGACGCATTGCTCGAGGAGCTCGCGCTCGAGGACGGCCCGGACGCAGCCTCGACGGAAGCCGACGTCGGCGCCGAGCCGATGTTCATCCACCGCCCCCTGGCCGACGCGCGCCGCGCCAACGCGTTGAGGTCGTTCCTCGATCGCAACGCGCTGCCGATGCCCGCCACCGCGCGCCTCGAGGAGATGGCGCGCCAGGTCTACGACGCGCGCGACGACGCGCGGGTGCGAATCGAGCATGGGGGCGTCACCCTCGTGCGCCACCGCAACCGCGTGTACATCGAAAGCCGTCCGTGGGCCGGCGAGCCGTGGCGCGTGCCGTGGCGCGGCGAGCCCGAGGTCGAGCTCGGAGGCGAGCGCGGGCAGGTCCGCTTCGACGCGGTCGTGGGCAAGGGCATCGATGCCGCGCGCGCGGCGCAGGGCGCATGGCACTTCGGATCCCGCAGCGGGGGCGAGCGCATTCGCCTCGCGCCGGGCCGGCCCACGCGCACCTTGAAGAACCTGCTCCAGGAGCAACGGTTTTCGCCGTGGCAGCGGCAACATTTTCCGTGCCTTTTCCACGAGGGCCGGCTGGTTTGGATGAGCGGCATCGGCATCGCCTCCGAATACGCGTGCCCGGAGGGCGCGAGGGGGCTCGAACCGCGCTGGATTGTGGCGCGCGGCGCGCGCGCTGTGTTAAAATGAAAAGCTAAACTTTTCATCAATTTAGCGGAGATTTTCATGGCGGTGGAGCGCACCCTTTCGATCATCAAACCCGATGCCGTGGGCAACAACGTGATCGGCGAGGTCTACTCCCGATTCGAGAAGGCGGGCCTGAAGATCATCGCGGCGAAGATGGTCCACCTGTCGCGCAACGACGCCGAGGGCTTCTATGCCGTTCACAAAGGGCGCCCGTTCTTCAACGACCTCGTCGAATTCATGATCTCGGGACCGGTGATGATCCAGGTGCTCGAGGGACCGGGCGCCATCGCGAAGAATCGCGACCTCATGGGCGCCACCGACCCGAAGAAGGCCGACAAGGGCACCATTCGCGCCGACTTCGCGCGCTCGATCGACGCGAACGCGGTGCACGGCTCGGACGCGCCGGAGACGGCCGCCACCGAGATCGCGTTCTTCTTTCCGCAGAGCCAGGTCTACAGCAGGTAAGGCGCGAGCACGAGGCCCGTGATGAGCGACAGGACCAACCTTCTCGATTTCACCCTGCCCGCGATGACCGAGTGGTTCGGCGCGCAGGGGGAGAAGCCGTTTCGCGCGCGCCAGGTGTTCCAGTGGATCCATCAGCGCGGCGTCGCCGATTTCGGCGCGATGACGGACCTCGCGAAATCGCTGCGCGAGAAGCTGAACGCGATCGCCGAAGTGCGCGCGCCCGCGATCCTCTCGGAGCACCGCTCCGAGGACGGCACCGTGAAGTGGCTCTTCGACGTCGGCGTGGGCAACGGCATCGAGACCGTGTACATCCCCGAGGACGATCGCGGCACGCTCTGCGTGTCTTCGCAGGTCGGCTGCGCGCTCGACTGCAAGTTCTGCTCGACGGGCCGCCAGGGATTCAATCGCGACCTGGGCGTCGCGGAGATCATCGGCCAGGTGTGGGTCGCCAACCGGCGCCTCGAGGAGATGGAGCGCGAGGGACTGGCTTCGCGCCTCGAGCCGCGCACCGCGCGCCTGCCCGCTCCGAATGCGGAGGGCGCGCCGCGCCCGAGCGGGGACGGCGAATCGCGCTCGCCGCGCCCCGTGAGCAACGTCGTGATGATGGGCATGGGCGAGCCGCTGAACAATTTCGAGCCCGTGGTCGCCGCGATGAGGATCATGCTCGACGATTTCGCCTACGGCCTTTCGCGCCGCCGCGTGACGCTCTCGACTTCGGGCGTCGTGCCGCAGATCCGCAAGCTCGCCGAGGCCTTGCCGGTGGCGCTCGCAGTAAGCCTGCATGCGCCCAACGACGAGCTGCGCAGCCGCATCGTGCCGCTGAACAAGACCTATCCGATCGCCGAGCTCCTCGCCGCGTGCCGCGAGTACCTCGAGGTGTCGCCGCGCGACTTCATCACCTTCGAGTACGTGATGCTCCAGGGCGTGAACGACGCGCCCGACCACGCGAAGGAGCTCGCGCGCCTGCTGAAGAAGGTGCCGAGCAAGGTGAACCTCATCCCGTTCAACGGCTTCCCCGATTCGGGCTTCGAGCGCTCCGCCGTGGATCGCATCAAGCGCTTCCAGCAGGTGCTGCTCGACGCCGGCTTCATCGCGACCATTCGCCGCACGCGCGGCGACGACATCGACGCGGCATGCGGCCAGCTTGCCGGCCAGGTGGTGAACCGCATGAAGAAGAAGACCGTCCGCATCCACTCACATCCGGGACACTGATGCGCAACGCCCTCGCCATCGCAATCCTCGCCGCCGCGCTCGCCGGCTGCTCCTCGCAGAGCACGGTCGAGACGAAGCCGGTCACCGACAACAAGGCGGCCGACGGCCATCGCCGCGCCGAAGTGCACACCGCCCTCGCCGGCGAGTACTACGCGCGCGGCAATTTCACGGTGGCGCTCGCCGAGGTGCGCCAGGCGCTGAAGGAGGACTCGAGCTACTTTCCCGCCTTCAACATGCAGGGGCTCATCTACATGGAGCTGCACGAGGACGCGCAGGCGCGCGAGGCGTTCAACCAGGCGCTCAGGATGTCGCCCAACAACGCCGAGGTGCTCAACAACTTCGGATGGTTCCTGTGCCTGCGAAACGACACGCAGCGCGGCCTCGACATGATCCAGCGCGCCGCCAGCGACAATTTCTACCCCACGCCGGAGAAGGCATTCCTCTCGGCGGGCCTTTGCCTGCGCCGCATGGGGCGCACGCAGGACGCCGAGGACCAGCTGCGCCGCGCGGTGCTCATCCGGCCGGACATGATCGGCGCGCTCTTCAATCTTTCGGTGATCACGTTCGAGCGCGGAGCGCTCAAGGATTCGGAGGCGTATCTGCTTCGCTACATGCGCCTCACCAGCTCTCCGAGCCTCGAGGCGCTCACGATGGGCGTGAAGATCGCCCGGGGGTTGAACGACAGCGGCGCCGAGCAAAGCTACCTGCAGCAGCTGCGCCGGCGCTTTCCCGATACGCCGGAAGCGCACGAGCTCCTCGAGAGGCGCCCGTAGGTTGCCGTGGAATCCGTCGAATCCACCGCCGACAACGCCTCGTCCCGCACGCTGGGACAGACACTCGCGTCCGAGCGTGAGCGCCAGGGGCTGTCGCGCTCCGATGCGGCACAGCGCCTTCACATGAGCGCCTACCAGATCGAGGCGATCGAGACCGGCGACTACACGCGCCTGCCGAAAGGCACGTTCCTGCGCGGCTTCATTCGCAACTACGCGAAGGTCCTCGGGCTTCGCGCGGAAGACGCGCTCGCGCTCCTTCCCGAGCACGCGCCGCGCGACCAGAAGCCCGGCATCGTGGTGCCGACGCAGAACATCCGCTTCGATCCGCTCGGCGATCGCCTGCAGAATCCCTACGTCAAGGCGGCGAGCCTCGCGGTGGTCGCGCTCGTGATCGGGTTCGCGGCGATGTACTGGTGGCTCTTCATCAAGCCCACGCCGCCGGGCGCCGCGGGGCGCAAGACCAGCGAGACCCAGGTCGCCGTGGCGGCTCCGGCGGCGCAGCCCGAGTCGATCGCGAAGGCGCCCGCGGTGCCGCTGCAGGCCGCGAAGCCCGAAGCCGCGAAGCCCGAACCTCCCAAGCCCGAACCGCCGAAGCCCGAGCCGCCGAAGCAGAATTCGAAGCTGCCCGCGCCGCCCGCGGCCGC
>JADGRS010000287.1 GCA_017880705.1 Burkholderiales bacterium | reverse complement strand
CCGAGGCGATCTCGACGCGGCCGCCGAGCGCGGTGATCTCGTTCTTCACGACGTCCATCCCGACGCCGCGTCCCGAGATCTGGGTGATCTCGGTCGCCGTCGAGAAGCCCGACATGAAGATGAACTGCGCGAGCTGGGCCTCCGGCAGCTCGATGTCGGGGGCGAGGAGCCCCGCAGCGATCGCCTTCTCGCGGATGCGCGGAAAATTCAGGCCCGCGCCGTCGTCGGCCACGGTGAGAACCACCTCGTTGCCGCGCTGCACCGCGTCGATCGAGATCTCGCCGATTTCCGCCTTGCCGGCTGCCACGCGCGCTTCAGGCTTCTCCAGGCCGTGGGCGATCGCGTTGCGCAGCAGGTGCTCGAAGGGCGCGGTAATCTTCTCGAGCACGGAGCGGTCGAGTTCCGTGCGCGTCCCCTTCAGCTCGAGGTTCGCCTTCTTGTCGAGCTCCTTCGCCGTCTGCCGCACGATGCGGTAGAAGCGATCGGCAAGATTGCCGAGCGGAACCAGGCGCACGCCCATCAGGCCCTGCTGCAGCTCGCGGTTGAGTCGCGCCTGCGCATGGATCGCGAGCTCGGTCTCGTCGATGTTCTTCTGCAGGCCCTGGTGCACCGTGATCACGTCGGAGAGCGACTCCGCGAGGAAGCGCGTGAGCTCCTGCATGCGGGAGAAGCGGTCGAACTCGAGCGGGTCGAACTGCTCGCCATGCTCCTCCTTCAGCTTGATCGTGCTCTGCATCTGGCCTTCCGCGGCCATCTCGATCTCGCGCAGCTGCGCGCGCATGCGCGCGATGTTGTCCGTGAGGTCGTTCAGCGCGCGCTTGAACGCCGCCATCTCGCCCTCGATGCGCGAGCGTGCGATGGAAAGCTCGCCCGCCTCGTTCACGAAGCGATCGATCATGTCGGCGTTCACGCGCAGGAGCGCCGCCCGGCTCGCCTGCGCCTCCGGCTCGGCCGCGTCGCGCTGGGAGACCGCCTGCGCGGCGGCCGCGATCATCGCGAGCGCCGCGGGCTTGTCCTTCTGCTGCTCGAACACCGCCGACGCCGAAACGTGGAGGGGCTCGGCCTCGACGATGTCCTCGCCGCGGCCGAGGCGCTCGAGCGACAGCGAGTAGCGGTCGATGCGCTCCTCGGCCTCTTCGAAGGCCTGGGCCGGCGGATTCTCGACTTCGTCCATCGCGACGATCCGCGCCTCGAGCACGTGGGCGAGCTCGCCCAGGCGCATGAGACCCGTCATGCGCGCGCTGCCCTTCAGCGTGTGCAGGTGCCGGCGCAGGTCCGCGGCGGGCCCGTGATCGTGGGGCGCACCCTTCCAGCGGCGCACGCCTTCGCTGACAGCCGGAAGGATTTCCCGCGCCTCGTCGAGAAAGACCGGCAGGAGGTCGCGGTCGACGTCGTCCTTGATCTTGCGCTGGTCCTTCCCGGCTTCGAACGGCTTGTCGGACTCGGGCAGCTCGGGCTCGGCTCCGGGCGGGGCTTTGCCGAGATGCACAGCGGCAGGCTCGGCCGCGAATGACGTCGCAACAGGCTTGGCGATCGATTGCAACGCGGGCGCCGGCGCGGCAGGCACGGCCACCGGCGGCACCGGGACTTCGGGCTCGACTGGCTCGAGAGGTTCCACGGGCTCGACGAAGGATTCGATCGCAGGCGCCGCCACCGATGCCTCGGCGACGGGCTCGATCGCGGCAGGCGCGACGGGCTCGATCGCCGGCGCGGGCGCTTCGCCGGCGGGCTCGAACGTGAACGCGGGCGCTTCCGCGTCGCGCTCCGAAACAACTTCCGCCTCATGGGACTCGGTTTCCACGGGGGCCGCCGGGGCGGCCTCCTCGCGGAGTGCCGTCGCGTCTGCATCGTCCTCGAGCAACGCGCGCAGATACGACGGCGCCTTGATGTGCGTGCCTTCGCCGGTCTTGCGCGCCTCGCGCAGTCCCGCGCGCAGCGCATCGAGCTCGACGACCACTTCCTCGCGCGGGTAGGGGGCAGCGTTGCCGCGGATCGATTGCACCATCGCCGTCAACGCATCGACCGCGCGGCGCGTCGCATGGAGGCGCTGCGAATTGAACTCGGGCGGGTACTCCATCGCGTCCTGGAGCCATTTCTCCAGCGCGTGCGAAACCGCCGCGATCGATTCGAAGCCCGTCGTGCTCGAGCTGCTGGCGAGCGTGTGGGCCGCGCGCATGAAATCGGGGCTCACCGGAAGCAGCGGATCGGACTCGATCGCCGCCATCTCCGTCTCCATGGCGCTCACGTGCTGCTCGGCCTCGCCCAGGTAGATGGCGAAGAGCGTGCGCGAAATCGAGACGTTGCCCACCGTCACCTCGACATCGTCCTCGGCCGCGGCCTCGGGGAAGACCAGGTCCTCGAGTTGCGCCGGCGCGAGCGGACGCAGCAACGGCGGCGCGACGGGGGGCGCGGAACCGAGGTCCAGCGACTCGAAATCGAATGCGGGTGTCGCCGCCGGCTCCTCGCGCGGCGCCTGCGGCGCGAGCGATTCGAACGAGAGCTCTTCGGACTTCTCTTCGACGGGCGGCGCTTCTTCAACCGGCTCCCGCGAGAGCGTCTCTGCCGCGATGGGCTCCTCGGCGAGCGTCGCCTTGGCTTCGCCCGCGGGCTTGACCTCGGCTGTCGGCGCCGCCTGCGCAACCGCGGGCTCTTCCTCGCTCTTGAGAGCCTCCGCCTGGCGCGTGATCTCGGTTCCGTCGATCGCCGCTGCGGAATCATGCTGAAGCTCGCCCACCCAGCGCGTGAAGGAATCGCGCGCGAGATCGACGAAGCCGAGAAGCTGCGCGCTGGCGGGCTTCTCTTCCTTCAGCCACTTGTTCATCACCTGCTCGCACTGCCACGCGAGCTCGCCGAGCGCCATCAAGCCGACCATGCGGCCGCTGCCCTTGAGCGTGTGGAAGCCGCGCCGGATCGTGGTGAGCGATTCGCGGTCGTGCGGCGCTTCGCGGCAGGTCTCCAGGCTCGCCGCGATGGTGTCGACGACCTCGCGCGCCTCCTCGAGGAAAATCTCGAGCAGCTCCTTGTCGACTTCCGCGCCGGGCGCGTCGACCAGCTGGACCACCTGCGCGGTGGGCGTCTCGGGCGCCTTGTCGGGCGCAAGCCCCTGGATCGCCTTGAAGACGCCGGTCTGTTGCGGACTCACGGCGCCCTGGATCGCGTGCAGCGCCTCTTCGCTCTGCTTCGCCACCGCCGAGTCGGATACCGTGGTCGCGTCGCGTCTCAGGTCACCGACGGCCTTCTCAAGACGCGCGCGCGTATCCTGCGCGGGCGCCTCCTTCCAGTCCTCGTAAAGCGCCTGCACCTTCTGTTTCTGAACGTCGATGTCGAGCGGCGACACCGTTCCGGTGCGACGCAACACGCTCTCCACGCCGACGGGAGCGGGCTCGACCAGGCCCAGCCGCAGGAGAGCCGGCATCAGCACCTCGCGCGGCGCGGCGGTGCCTTGCTGCAGCGCCGTGATGTACAGGCCGAGGGCCGAGAGGCCGTCGGCAACCATCTCCGCCGCCTCGCCCGATCCCTCGAGCGAACCCTCGGCGAACTGCTGCACGCGCGACATCACGGCGGCGTTGAGCGCGGCCGCGTCCTGCAGCTCCATGATCATGAGCGCGCCCTGGACCTGCGCGAATTGCGCGGGAAGGGCCGCGAGGTCGCCGCGTTTCGAGGCGTCCCGGAAGAAGCCGTCGAGCACTTGCTCGATGTTCTGCAGGTTCACCTGGACTTCCTGGCCGACCTGGAAGATGAGGAGCTTTTCCTGGGCGCGCCGCGTCATCTCGTCGAGGAGGCCCCCTTCGATCGCGTCCATCGGCGCGAGCGCCTCGCCCGCCATGGCGCTCTTCAGGCGCTCGGTGACGGTCTTCGCCTGGCGCGTGAAATCGGCGCCGAGCTTGAAGTAGTTTTCGAGCGCCGACTCGATGAAGAGCATCGCCGTGGCGATTTCGAGCGACTGCGCTTCCGAGGGAGGAATCGCCTTCGCGCGCAGCGTCGGCGCGACCTCGGTGAGCCTCTGCAGGACCGCGTGGATGTCGCGGTTGGGCAGGCGCCCCGCGCGCTCCGCGAGCTGGATCGCCTGCTTGCCGAAGGGCTCGAGTGCCGCGCGATTGCCCGAGGTGTACTTGAGCCACGTGTCCTTCTGCTGCGCGGTGAGCTCGCGCACCTCGCGCAGCAGCGCGCCGAGCGCCTCGTCGTCCTCCAACGCGTGTCCCCCGCGATCGGGAATGGCGATCAGCTGCTCGAGGCGGTAGACCTGCTTAAGCAGGCCGATGCGCTCCGAGACGGCGCGCGCGCGGCCGACGGCGAGCAGAAGGTCGCGGAACAGGCGCTCGGCGACCTTGTTCGAGCCTTCGATCAGTTGCTTCACCTGCTGGTCGAGCCGCGCGAACAGCGGCTTCACCGCGTTGTTCGTCTCGAGGCCGCCAAACACCAGCGCGTCGAAGAACGCGGCGGCCGCGCTCCAGAAGGGCCGGTTGGGCGTCGCGGCCTGCAGTGACTCGATGGCGCACACGGCCCCGTGCATCTGGCGCAACGCCTCGGGGATGTCGCTGCCCTTCAGGACGCGGAGCAATCCCTGCTGGTACTGCGATCGCTGCAAGCCGAGGGCCTTGGCGAGGACCGCGTCGT
>JADGRS010000286.1 GCA_017880705.1 Burkholderiales bacterium | reverse complement strand
TCTCGACCGTCGCGGCGGCGATCCCGATCCTGGTGTTGCTGTATTTCATCGCGCTGCACCGCCACCGCGACAGCACCGGCACCGTGCGCCTGGGCATCTCGGCGCCGTACGCGGCCTTCTTCGGCGTCATCGCGGCGTTCGTCATCTCGTGCCTGGTCTTCAAGATGCCGGTCGCATCCGCGGTCTCGGCATTCGCGCTGGGCTCGTTGTCGGGCTTTCTCGGCATCATCTGGATCGTGCTTGCGGCGATGCTCCTCTACACGATGAGCGTCGTGTCCGGGAAGTTCGAGATCGTGAAGGAGTCGATCGTCCACATCTCGTTCGACCGGCGGCTGCAGTGCATCCTCATCGCCTTCTCGTTCGGAGCGATCATCGAGGGCACGTCCGGCTTTGGAACGCCCGTGGCGATCGCGGGCGCGGTGATGGTGGGCCTTGGATTCAAGCCGTTCCAGTCCGCGGTCCTGAATCTTCTGGCCAATACGGCGCCCGTCGCGTGGGGCGCCATCGGCACGCCGATCGTGACGCTCGCGGCCGTGAGCGGCCTGGACGAGGTGACGCTCTCCGCCATGGCGGGACGCCAGCTGCCGTTCGTGTCGATCCTCGTGCCCTTCTGGCTGGTCGCCACCTTCGTGAAGATGGAAGGCGGCACGTGGAAGCAGGTCTTCGAGGTGTGGCCGGCAGCGCTGGTCGCGGGCGCGTCGTTCGCGCTCGTGCAGTTCTTCGCCTCCGGAAGCACCGAGTTTCACCTCATGACCGACGTGGTCTCCGGCGTCTTCTCGGTCGTCTGCACCGCGCTCTTCATCCGCTTCGTCTGGCAGCCGAAGACGCGCTTCCTGCTCAAGTCCGAGCGCGAGGCGCTCGAGAGGGAAGGCCGCACCAACGAATCGGCGAGCACCGAGTGGAAATACCCCTACAGCGCGAAGGAGACGATCCACGCCTGGACGCCCTGGGTGATCCTCATCGTTTGCTGCGCGCTGTGGGGCATGCCGGACTTCAAGAAATACCTGAACAACACCCTCTCCAACGTCAAGGTCTCCACGACGCTGCTGGGCTCGCCGTTCGCCGGCACGCTTTCGCTGCCGGTGTGGGACATGCCGGCGTTGAACAACGAGGTGCAGCGCATGCCGCCCGTCGCGCCCGTGAACGCGAAGCCGGAAGCAGCGAAGTTCGCGATCAACTGGCTCTCCGCCGCGGGAACCGGCGTGTTCGTGGCCGCGCTCCTCACCGGTTTCATCCTCAAGCTCAGTGGGGCGCAGTGGAGGGCATCGTTCGGCCGCACGTTTCAGCGAATGAAGACCCCGGTCCTCGTGATCGGGCAGGTGCTGGGCCTCGGCTTCCTCACGCGCTACGCGGGCACCGACGCGGTGCTCGGTCTCGCCTTCACGACCGCCGGCCCGATGTACCCGTTCTTCGCAGCGTTCCTCGGCTGGCTGGGCGTCTTCCTCACAGGCTCGGACACGGCGTCCAATGCGCTCTTCGGAAGCCTGCAGCGCATCACCGCGCAGCAGCTCAACCTCAATCCGATCCTGATCGTGGCGACCAACTCCACGGGCGGCGTGATGGGCAAGATGATCGACGCGCAGTCGATCATGGTCGCGTGCGCGGCGTGCTACGACGAGCCCAAGGAACGGACTCACGCGCTCGGGCCGATCTTCCGCACCGTGTTCTGGCACTCGATCGCCGGCGCCTCGGTGATCGGCTTGATCGCGCTGCTGCAGGCCTACGTCTTCCCGGGGATGATTCCGATACCGCCGCTCAAGTGAAGGGGCTGATCGCTATGCAGGTTGCCGACGCTCGGCAGCCGTCCTTCGGGCTTGCAGGAAGAACGCCGTCACCTGCCACGTGACAAAGATGCCGATAAGGCCGAGCAGGCTGCCGCTGATGGGGTGGGTGAAGAACGAGGTGAAATCTCCGCGGCTCAAGAGCAGGGCACGGCGGAAGTATTCCTCCAGCATGGGGCCGAGGATGAAGCCCAGCATGAGCGGAGCGGCATCCAGCTCCAGGCGCATGAACACATAGCCGATGCCGCCGAAGGCGACGGTGATGAAAATGTCGTCCAGGTTGTTGTTGACGCTGAAAGTGCCGATGCAGCAGAAGAAAAGAATCGACGGGAAGAGCACCGAATAGGGGATCTTGAACACCGACAACCAGAAGCGCACCAGGGGCACGTTGAGAATCAGCAGGAAGCAGTTGCCCACCCACATGCTGGCCACCAGTCCCCAGAACAGCTCGGGGTGGCTGGCGATCATGTTCGGTCCGGGTTGGATGCCCTTCACGATGAAGGCGGCCATCATGAGGGCCATCACCGCGTTCTCGGGGATGCCGATGCTCATGAGCGGGATGAAGCTGGTGCGCGCGGCCGCTTCGTCGGCGGCGGCTTGCCCGGCCACGCCCTCGATGGCGCCGGAGCCGATTTCGTCCTTGTACTTGCTGACTTTCTTGTCGATGGCATAGGCGGCGAACTGGGCGATCACCGGGCCGCCACCCGGCAGGATGCCCAGGAACGAGCCGATCACGCTGCCGCGCAAGGCGCTGGGAATGATGCGCTTGAACTCCGGCCACGTCGGCATGAGATGGATCTTGCCGTTGAAAGGCGAGCGCTCCTCGTGGCTGTCGAGGTTCTTCGTGATTTCGGCAATGCCGAAGCACCCCAATGCGACGCTGACCAGGCCGACGCCGTCGACCAGGAAAGACAGGTTCATGGTGAAGCGCTGCATGCCGCTGTTGATGTCGGTGCCGATCTGCCCGAGCAGGACGCCGATCAGGCACATCGCCATGCCGTTCAGCAGGCTGCCGGTCGTGACGAAGCTCACGCACACGAACCCCACCAGCATGAGGGCGCAGTAATCGGTGGGCCCGAACAACAAAGCCACCTCGCCCAGAACCGGGGCAAGCCACGCGAGCACCACGATGGCCACCGTGCCGCCGATGAAGCTGGAAACGCCCGCGGTGAACAGGGCGAGGCCGGTCTTGCCCTTGAGCGTCATCTGGTAGCCGTCGATGCAGGCCACGATGCTGCTGGCGTGTGGAATCCTCATCGTGATGGCGCTCACGCTGTCGCCATATTGGGCGCCATAGTAGATTCCCGCGAGCATGATGAGCGCGCCCTCGGTGGGAATGGCATAGGTCAGGGGCAGCAACAAGCTGATGGTGGCCAGGGGGCCGAGTCCGGGCAGCAGGCCCACGAGCGTGCCCACCGTGCAGCCGATGGCGCAGAACATGAGGTTATGCAGCGTCAGTGCATGCTCGAATCCAAACGCGAGGTTGTGCAGGATGTCCATCAGTAGAGCGGGAGGTTGAGGCTAAGCAGTTTTTGAAACGCGAAGGCGACGGCGATCAGGCCTGCCGAGATCTTGACGTTGCGCACGATCGAATAAGAGCTCTTGCCGGCCATCCCGGCGAAAAACACCATGAACACGATGCCCGCGATCATGTTGACGTGCTCGGAGATCATCGTGAATCCGCAGAGGCTCACCAGGATGATGGCGATGTTCGTCATGCTGAAGTTCAGGGGCACGCGTTCGACGAAACGCGAGCGCACCACGGTGACCAGGCCTATCAGGAGCAAGAGAGAGCTCACCATCAAGGGAAACAGGCCGGCCCCCGCGCGGCTGAACTCGCCTATCGGGTAACGCAGCGCCGTCAGGCCAAAGGCCAGGGAGATCGCGATGAGGACCAGGCCCCTGACTAGATTTTCGTCATTCATGGGAAGTCGGATGAGGTTGACGGGCGACCAGGGCAGGGTATCACCGTTGGCGCGGTCGGCCCTGTTTCGGGCCTTGCCATGATCCTCCTCGCGAGGATCGGCACTCTCATTGATCTTCCTCAAGGGAGGCGGCCGCCGGCAACGCCAGCAGGAGCGGAATAGCCCGGTTTCCTCGGCCTCTTGCATTATTCACCCAAAAGGGTTAATAATGCCGCCATGAGCCTCGACCACACCCTGATCGCCCTCGCGGATCCCACCCGCCGGGCCATCCTCCAGCACCTCTCCAGGGGCGAGGCGCGCGTGACGGAGCTCGCCGAGCCGTTCGAAATCTCGCTCAACTCCGTCTCCAAGCACATCCGCATCCTCGAGCGCGCCGACCTCGTGCGGCGCCGCGTGTCGGGGCGCGAGCACTTCCTCACTTTCAATCCCGCGCCGATGGAGAGCGCCGTGGAATGGATGGAACGCCACCGCATCTTCTGGACGTCGAGGCTCGACGCCCTCGAGGCGGCGCTGCGCGCGGAGGATAAATTCCCCACGAAGCCAAGGAGCAGGAAATGAACGACATGGCAACTTCGAAACTGGGGACGTCTCCTGAGCCGGCGACCGTGCGCCTCGAGCGCCTGCTTCCCGGGCCGATCGAGCGCGTCTGGGCCTACCTCACCGAAGCCGACAAGCGCGCGACATGGTTCGCGGGCGGCGTGTTCGACTTGCGCGTGGGCGGCAAGGCGGACCTGCACTTCGACCACGACCAGATCTCCTCGGAGAAGCGGCCTGCCGACCGGCCCAGGGGCGAGTGCGATTTCGCCGGCGCGATCACGCGCGTGGAGCCGCCGCGCCTCCTCGTCTTTACCTTCGGCGCCACGACGCCGGCATCGGAAGTGACGTTCGAGCTGGAGCCGCGCGGCAAGGAAGTCCTGCTGGTCGTCA
>JADGRS010000285.1 GCA_017880705.1 Burkholderiales bacterium | reverse complement strand
CCCGTGCCCCGGCTGGTCGAGCTGTGCGACAGGCACGACGCGTGGCTGGTTCTCGACGACGCCCACGGCATCGGAGTCCTCGGGCAGACGGGTCGCGGCACCCTCGAGCACTTCGGCATCGCCTCGCCGCGCATCGTCTACATGGCCACGCTGGGCAAGGCGCTCGGCGGCTACGGCGCATTCGTCGCGGGAACGCCGGCGCTGATCGATTGGCTCGTGCAGCGCGCGCGAACCTACGTCTATTCGACGGCGCTTCCGCCGATGGCCGCCGCGGTCGCAAGCGCGGCGCTCGACCTCGTCGATGAAGATCCTTCCATCGTGCTCGCGCTGCGCGCGCGCATCGGCGAGCTCCGCGCCACGCTGTCGGCCGCCGGGATCGAGGCAGCGCTCTCGAGCACGGCGATCCATCCCATCATCGTGGGCGACGCTCGCACGGCGCTCGACGCCTCCGCACGCCTGCAGGAGCGCGGCTTTCTCGTGCCCGCGATCCGCCCGCCCACGGTGCCCGAAGGTACGTCGCGGCTGCGCATCTCGTTGAGCGCTGCGCACACCCGCGAAGAGATCGCGGCGCTCGCCGCCGCCCTGGCCGACTGCTTCGCGGCGTGAAGGAGCATGTCTTTCCGGTGAAACGTGACGCGCGCCGCGCCTTCGAGCGCGCCGCGGCGAGCTACGACGCCCATGCCGTGCTGCATCGCGAGGTGGGCGTGCGGCTCCTCGAGCATCTCGATCCGATCCGCATCGAGCCCCGCCGCATCGTCGATCTCGGCTGCGGCACCGGGCAATCGTTCGCGGCGATGGGGAAGCGCTTCCCGCGCGCGGAGCTGATCGGCCTCGATTTCTCGGCGGCCATGCTGCGACATGCGCGCCGCCGCACCGGATGGTTTCGCCGAGCGTTCGCGTCCGACGCGGCGCGCCTCGTCTGCGCCGATGCCGAGCGCCTGCCGCTCGCCCACGGCAGCATCGACTTCGTCTTCTCGAATCTCGCGCTGCAATGGTGCCGGCCCGAGCCGGCATTCGCCGAGGCGGCGCGCGTGCTGCCCACGGGCGGCCTCTTCATGTTCTCGACGCTCGGCCCCGACACGCTGAAAGAGCTGCGCGCCGCGTTTTCCGCGATCGATGGCGCTTCCCATGTTCACGGATTCGTCGACATGCACGACCTCGGCGACGCGCTGGTGCACTCGGGATTCGCCGAGCCGGTAATGGAAATGGAGGTCCTCACGCTCGAGTACGCGTCCCTCGGCGACCTCGCGCGCGACCTCAAGTCGACGGGAGCGCACAACGCGTTGCCGCAACGGCCGGGTGGACTCGTCACCCCGCGCCGATGGAAGCGGGTCGTCGAAGCCTACGAAGAACGCCGGCGCAACGACGCCCTGCCGGCGACCTACGAAATCATCTATGGACATGCGTGGAAGGCGGCGCCACGGCGCACGGCCGACGGCCGGCAGGTGATCGACTTTCGCGAGCGGGGCGCGCCGTGAAGCGCGGCGTGTTCGTGACGGGCACGGACACCGGCGTCGGCAAGACGCTCGCCTGTTGCGCGCTCATCCACGCGTTGCGCGAGGTGGGGGTCGAGGTCCTGCCGATGAAGCCGATCGCGGCGGGGGCCATCGAGCGCGACGGACGCTGGGCCAACGAAGACAGCCTCGCTCTGCTCGCCGCCGCGGGTTCGGACGGCTCGATCCTCTCCGACGTGACGCCCATCCTGCTGCGCGAGGCGATGGCCCCGCATCTGGCCGCACGCCACGAGAACCGCGCCATCGCGCTCGCGCCGATCGAGGCTTCATTCGAGCGGCTCGCGGCGCGCCGGCGCTTCATCGTCGTCGAAGGCGTCGGCGGATTCAAGGTGCCGCTCGGCGAGAACCTCGACACGGTGGATCTCGCTCGCGCGATCGGATTTCCTCTCGTGCTGGTGGTCGGCATGCGGCTGGGATGCCTCAACCACGCGCTCCTCACGGCGGAATCGATCGAGCGCGCGGGGCTGCGTCTCGCGGGATGGATCGCGAACGCCGTGGTTCCCGCGATGGCCGCCGTCGATGAGAACGTCGTGGCGCTCGAGGAGCGGCTCGGCGCGCCGCTGCTCGGAAGGCTGCCCTATCGGACGCACCCCGATCCGCGCTCCCTGGCGCTGCACATCGACACACGCGCGCTCCTCCAGGAATTCGAGTGAAGGCGTTTCTCTTCGACCTCGACGGAACTCTCACCGACCCGCGCGAAGGCATCACGCGTTCGATTGCTTATGCTCTCGAACGCGTCGGCATCGAGCCTCCGCCAGCGGACGATCTCGTATTCGCGATCGGCCCGCCGCTGCGCGCTTCACTCTCGCAACTCCTCGGCAGCGGGACGCCTGAAGCCGTCGAAGAGGCGCTCGCGCACTTTCGCGAGCGCTTCGCCCAAGTCGGGCTTTTCGAGAACCGTCCCTATGACGGCATCGTGGAAGCCCTCGACACGATCGCGGCATCGGGCGCGTTGCTCGTCGTCGCGACCTCGAAGCCACACGAATATGCGCGTCGCATCATCGAGCATTTCTCGATGGACGCGCACTTCTCGCACGTGCACGGCTGCGAGCTCGACGGCACTCGCGAGAACAAGCGCGACCTCATCCCTCACATCCTTTCCCACCATGGACTCCATGCTGGCGATGCGGTGATGATCGGCGACCGCGGTGTGGACATGCACGCCGCGCGGCATCACGGCGTGACTGCGATGGGTGCGCTCTGGGGATACGGTAGCCGCGAGGAACTCGAGGCGCACGGCGCGCAACACCTTTGCGCGGTACCGCGAGATCTTCCCACCGCCCTGGCGCGGCTTTCCGCACCAACTTAACCGCGGCATCCGGTACCGGCACCGAAGCGGTGCGCTGAACGCGCCGCCGGACCTCCATTTGCCCGCCGCTCCCCGGCGGATTGCATTGGCATGCTTGCTGCAAGTGTGTGTTCGATTCTCCCGGAGCGAACGCACCATGAGCCTGTTCAACGATCCCTTCGACGCGAACACGGCCATGGGCTGCGCCTGCGGGCGCCATCGCAACGAGGTGGAACACGCGTCCGATACGAATCGTGAGTCCGCCTCGGCCCGCGCGCTGCAGACAGCGGCGCTGCGCGCGCTCTTTCCGAAGGACGCGCAACGGCGCCGCTTCCTTCGCGCCGTGGGCGCGCCCGGAGCGGCCGCGGCGATCGCGAGCCTCTTCCCCTTCGGCGCCCTCGAGGCGATGGCCGAGGACACGGGCAAGGTCGAGAAGAAGGACCTCAAGGTCGGCTTCATCCCGATCACCTGCGCAACACCGCTCATCATGTCCGCGCCGCTCGGCTTCTACGAGAAGCAGGGCCTCAACGTGACGCTCGTGAAGACCGCCGGCTGGGCGTTGATCCGGGACAAGGTGATGAACAAGGAGTACGACGCGTCGCACCTGCTCGCGCCGATGCCCCTCGCGATCTCGCTGGGCGTGGGCTCGGGCGCGCTGCCCATGAACGTCGCGACGATCCAGAACTCGAACGGACAGGCGATCACTCTCGCGCTGAAGCACAAGGACAATCGCGATCCGAAGAACTGGAAGGGATTCAAGTTCGCCGTGCCCTTCGAGTTCTCGATGCACAACTTCCTGCTTCGCTACTACGTCGCCGAGCACGGCCTCGACCCGGACCGGGACATCCAGATCCGCGTCGTCCCGCCACCCGAGATGGTCGCGAACCTGCGCGCGGGAAACATCGACGGCTACCTCGGTCCCGATCCCTTCAACCAGCGCGCCGTCTACGACCAGGTCGGGTTCATCCACATCCTCACGCGCGATCTCTGGAACGGCCACCCGTGCTGCTCGTTCGGCACGCGCGCCGAGTGGGTGAAGGAAAACCCCAACACGTTCGCCGCCCTCTTTCGCGCGGTGCTGAACGCCGCTGCGATGGCGAAGGGCCCGGAAAACCGCACCACGATCGCGGAGGCGATCGCCCCGGCCAACTACCTCAACCAGCCGGTGCCCGTGATCGAGCAGGTGCTGACCGGGAAGTTCGCCGACGGCCTCGGCAACGTGAAGAACGTTCCCGACCGCATCGAGTTCGATCCCGTGCCATGGAACGCGCTCGGCATCTGGATCCTCACCCAAATGAAGCGATGGGGCTATCTCAAGGGCGACGTGCGCTACAAGGACATCGTGACGCAGGTGTACCTCATGACCGACGCGAAGAAGCGCATGAAGGAGGAAGGGATCGCCGCGCCCGCCGAGATGCCGAAGAAGATCGTCGTCATGGGCAAGCCCTTCGACGTCGCGAAGCCCGACGCCTACGTGGAAAGCTTCGCGATCCGGAAGGGCGCCTGATGCGCATGGGCCCGGCACTCAAGGCGGCGCTGGTCTCGGCGCTTCTCCTGGCGGCGTGCCTCCTCGCGTGGCACGTGGCGACATTGCCGAAGGCCGCGACCGGCGCCGCGGTCGATCCCGAGTACGCAAAACTGATGGGGCTCGACCAAGCCAAGTCCGACGGGCTGCCGACGCTCTCGCAGCTGGGCGCGACCGCGTGGAAGCAGCTCTCCCATCCCTTCTACGACGCGGGAAGCAACGACAAGGGCATCGGCATCCAGCTCGCCTATTCCCTCGGGCGCGTGGGCCTCGGATTCTCGCTCGCCGCGCTCGTCGCGATCCCGCTGGGCTTC
>JADGRS010000032.1 GCA_017880705.1 Burkholderiales bacterium | reverse complement strand
GCCATCGTCCTCATCATCGGCGGCGCCGCGGCGCTCGCCTTCGGCGGGTTCTCCTTCACCAAGGAGACCGACAAGGCGCAGATCGGCCCGCTCAAGCTCTCCGTGCAGGAGAAGGAGAACGTGAACATCCCGAGCTGGGCGGGGCTCGCCGCGATCATCGCGGGCGTCGTGATGCTGGTCGTGCCGACGAAGAAGTAGCTAGCTTCGGAGCAGGTCCAGCGGCGCGTGCCGCTGCGGGAAGAGTCCGGCGGGGTCGGTGTCCCACCAGCGCTGCGCGACCGTCGTCCACACGCGGCGCGAATCGATGACGGGCTCGGGACCGCCGATCGGATGAATGCGCATCACGCGCGGGGCTTCGCCGTAGAGGCCCCCCTTGACGCGCCCGCCCATCACGAAGTGCGTCGATGCGAGCCCGTGATGGGTACCGCGATCCTCGTTTTCCACCGGCGAGCGACCGAACTCGTCGTAGGTCGCGACGAGCGTCTCGTCCCAGCGGCCGATCTCCGCGAGGCCCGCGCGCAGCGCCGCGAGCCCGTCGCCGAGGCGCTTCAACGCGTCGCCGTGATACTTCAGCTGGTCCACGTGGCAATCGACCGAATGATGCTTGTCGTTGTCGAGGCCGTTCAGCGCCACGTGGATCAGCGGGAGCGACGGATCGAGCTTCGCGAGCTCCACCGCCGCGCGCATCGCGCTGCCGAAGGGATCATCGGGAAATGGGGTGCGCAGGTCCACTGCGGCCAATTCCCCGGTGTCGCGGGCGAGGTACTGGCGACCCCGCGTGTTCGCGTCGTGGACGTGGGCCGGGAGCCTGCGCGAGTTGAGGAGGTCCGCGGCGTAGTACACCTGCACCACGCCGAGCTGGTCGCCGCGGAATGGACCCATCGCATCGGCCTGGCGGATGTCGAGCACGTCGAAGGCCACGGCATCGGCGAGAGTGCCCATGCCGGAGCGCTTCGCGAGCGCGCGCGTGACCCATCCGTCGCGCGAATAATCCTGGCCGTCGCAACCGGTGAACGCGGTGTCCTCGTCGCGGAAGTGCTGCTGCGTGCCCAATGCGTATCCGACGCCCTGGACGATCGCGAGGTCGCGCGCTTCCCATGCGGGCATGAGCGCGCCGAGCGACGGATGCAAGCCGTGGCTCGCGGTGACCTTGAGCACCGCGTCGCGCGGCACCGCAATGTTGGGACGCACCTTGTAGTAAAGCTCGTCGGTGTACGGCACCCACGTGTTGTAGTTGTCGTTGCCCCCGTACAGGAAGACCAGGACGAGGAGCCGGTTCGGGACCTGGGTCGCCGCGAGCGAAGGAATCGTCGCGGCGAGCGGTGCGGCGGTGAGCGCCTGCAGCAGGCGCCGGCGGGGAATCGAGATGGCGATCATGGAAGGGCTCGCTCGGGGCTCGCGCGCGACGTATCGCGGATCCATCTTTCGAGATCGGCGACCGAGTCGAGAATCGCATCGGCGTCCCACATCGCGGGCGGCGGGCCGAGGCCGAGATAGCCGTAGCCGGCGACGACCACGGGCATTCCCGCGGCGCGGGCGGCTCGCACGTCGCGCTCGTCATCGCCCACGTAGAGGACGTTGGGGGGCGCGATTCCCATGGAGGCGGCGGCGAAGAGGAGCGGATCGGGAAACGGCTTCGCGCGCGCGCACGTATCGCCGCCCACGACGACCGCGGCGCGCTGGCCCAGCCCGAGGCCGTCGATCAAGGGCCTGGCCAGGCGCTCCATCTTGTTGGTGACCACGCCCCAGGCGATCGACTCGTCCTCGAGATGGGCCAGAAGGCTCTCCATGCCCGGAAAGAGGCGCGAATCGATGCAGAGATTCCCCGCGTACAGGTCGAGGAACTCCTCGCGCATCGCGGGAAAATCGGGATGGCCGGCGCCGATCGCGAAGGCCGACATGATCATGCCGCGCGCGCCCTGGGAAACGTGGGGGCGCACTTTCTCCAGGGTCACCGGGGCGAGGCCGCGCTTGGCGAGCATCATGTTCACCGTGCGCGCCAGGTCGGGCGCGGTGTCGGCGAGCGTGCCGTCGAGATCGAAAAGGACGGCATCGATCACGGCGAGTCAATCACGGCGAGTCGCCAGCAGATAGTTCACGTCCACGTCGCGTCCGAGCGAATAAGTCTTCGTGAACGGATTGTAGGTCATGCCGGTGAGGTCGGTTACGGCGAGCCCTGCGTCGCGGCATGCGCGCGAGAGCTCCGAGGGGCGGATGAAGCGCGCGTACTCGTGCGTGCCTTTCGGCAGGAGCTGGAGCACGTATTCGGCGCCGACGATCGCCAGGAGGAACGACTTCGCGTTGCGATTGAGGGTCGAGAAGACGACGAGGCCGCCGCGCTTCACGAGCTTCGCGCAGGCCCGCACCGTGCTCGGCGGCTCGGGCACGTGCTCGAGCATCTCCATGCAAGTGACGACGTCGAACGCGCCGGGCGATTCCTCCGCGAACGCTTCCGCGGAGATCAATCGGTAGTCCACGCCGCTTCCCGACTCGATGCGATGCAGCATCGCGACCTTGAGAGGCTTGTCGGCGAGGTCGATGCCGGTCACTTTCGCGCCCTTGGCGGCCATCGCCTCGGCGAGGATGCCGCCGCCGCATCCCACGTCGACGACGCGCTTGCCCTCGAGGCCGCCCGCGAGCTTCTCGATGTGCGCGAGCCGCAGCGGATTGATCTCGTGCAGCGGGCGGAACTCGCTGGTGGGATCCCACCAGCGATGGGCGAGCGCGCTGAACTTGGCGAGCTCCGCTGGATCGAAGTTGGCGCCCTTGGGCGCCCGGGGATCGACGTTGAGATCGGCTTCGGGTGTCATGTGGAGAGGCGCTTCGCCCACCAGCGCGCCTTGTCGCGCAAATCCTCCTCGTCGAGCCCTTGCAGCGCGCGGTCGAGGAGCCGCGCCCGGCCTTCGACCCACACGTGGGTCACGTGCTCACGTCCCGCGGCGTAGGCGAGGTGCGACACGGGGTCGAAGCATGGGAGTGTCTCCACCGACGAAAGTTCCACCGCGGCGAGGTCCGCGCTCTTGCCCGCGGCGATCGAGCCGATGCGATCGTCGATCCCGAGCGCTCGCGCGCCCTGCAACGTGGCCATCTCGAGGCCCTCGGCCGCGCTCACCACGCCCGCGTCGCCGCTCGACACCTTCGCGAGGAGCGCCGCCATCCGCATCTCGGTCAGCACGTCGAGGCGATTGTTGCTCGCCGCGCCGTCGGTGCCCACGCCGACGCGAATCCCGCGCTCGCGCATCTCGGCGACCGGCGCGATGCCGCTCGCGAGCTTGAGATTCGACGAAGGGCAATGGGCCACGCCCACGCCCTCGCGCGCCATCGTGTCGAGCTCGATCCCGTCCATATGCACGCAATGCACGGCGATGAGGCGCGGCCCGACGACTCCCATGCGGCGCAGGCGCTCGAATGGTCGCACGCCGTGCTGCGCGAGCCCTTGCTCGATTTCGGCGAGGGTCTCGTGCACGTGGCAGTGGATCGGGAGATCGAGCTCCTCGGCGAGCACCGCGATGCGCTTGAGCATCTCGTCGCCCACCGTGTAGGGCGAGTGCGGCGCAAGCGCGAAGTCCAGGAGGGTCTCCCCCTGGTACGCATCCCGCGTCGCGAGGCCCTTCTGCAGGTAGCCCGCCGCATCGGCGGCGTAGGCGCTCGGAAACTCGATCGCGATCACGCCGAGCATGGCGCGGATGCCCGCGCGCAATGCCGCGCGCGCGGTGGCCTCGGGAAAGAAATACATGTCGTTCACGCAGGTCACGCCGCCGCGCAGCATCTCGGCCATCGCGAGGAGGCTGCCGTCGTGCACGAACTCGTCGCTCACGTGCTTCGCCTCGGCGGGCCAGATGTGCTGCTGCAGCCACGGCATCAGCGCGACGTCGTCGGCGATGCCGCGCATCAACGTCATCGCGGCATGGCAGTGCAGGTTGACGAGCCCCGGGATGAGCACGTGACGATCGAGCCGAACCATCTCCCGCGCGTCGTAGCGTTGCAGCGCCTGCGCCGTCGGAAGCACCGCGACGATGCGCCCGCCGTTGACCGCGACCGCGTGGTCGTTCAGCACGCCGCGCGGCTCCACCGGCACCACGTGCGCGGCGGCGATCAGGGTGTCAACGGTATCCACGCTGCGCGCATTCTTCCGAGGGCCGGCACGAACAAAAAACCCCGCCGGAGCGGGGTTTTCTGCCGGTCGAGGGTGCGTTACTTGCTAACGTTATTGACGCCCTTGAACTCGATGTCGTCACGACGGTTCTTCTGGCGGCCTTCCTTGGTCTTGTTGGTCGCGACCGGCTGGCTCTCGCCCTTGCCGATGGTCGTGACTTTCGAGGCCGGGATGCCCTTGCTCACCAGGTAGTCCTTGACCGCGGCGGCGCGGCGCTCGGACAGCTTCTGGTTGTACGCGTCGGTGCCGATCGAGTCGGTGTGGCCGGTCACGATCACCATCTCGAGGTCGACGCCGTTCAGCTTCGCGAGCGCCTCATCGATGCTCTTCTTGCCATCGGGGCGCACCACCGACTTGTCGAAGTCGAAGAGCGCGTCGGCCTGGATGACGACGGACTGGCGGACCGAGGCGGGAGCGGGCCTCGCCGCGGGAGCCGGAGCGACCGGCGCTGACGGCGCGGCCGGTGTCGCGGGCTTCGCGGGCGCGGCGGGCGCGGGAGCGGAGGGCGCCTTCACGGGGCTGCATTCGGGAAGATTCTGCCCCGAGGAGACGACGCATGCGCCCGAGCCATCCTTCACCGCGGCCCCGGAGCTGTCTTGCACATTAGGTCCGGCATCGGCGAAAACGGAGCCGGCGGCCAGCGCGAGCGCGCATCCGAGCGTAGCCGTGCCAAGCGAGAAAATCTTCATATTCGGAACTCCCAAGAGGATTAGGTGATTGTTTACGGCTTTACTTTTTTCTCTAGAGGCGCAAGCCCGAAACCTGAGGCGCAAGCCAGAAAACTGCTCGCAACATCATACACAAACGCCCTTTGGTTCCACAACCAAAAGTGGCGCTTTGCGCAACAGAATGATGACAATCGGTTGCATTTCCGCCACAGCCGTCGGACAGCGTCCGGCGTTGGAAAGTGCCGTCGGAATGTGCTAGAATTTTTGTTTGGCATCCCCATAAATAATTAATTAAAACAAGGATTTACGCGGCGCGCTCGCGGGCCGCGGCAATGCAAACCATGGACCAGTTCGCCAAAGAAACCATCCCCATCAGCCTCGAGCGCGAAATGCGCCGCTCTTACCTCGATTACGCGATGAGCGTCATCGTCGGCCGGGCGCTGCCCGATGTGCGCGACGGCCTCAAGCCCGTGCACCGGCGCTGCCTCTTCTCGATGCACGAGGTCTCCAACGACTGGAACAAGGCCTACAAGAAGTCGGCGCGCATCGTCGGCGACGTGATGGGTAAGTACCACCCCCACGGCGACACCGCCATCTACGACACGATCGTGCGCATGGCGCAGGACTTCAGCCTGCGCTATCCGCTGGTCGACGGCCAGGGCAATTTCGGTTCCGTGGACGGCGACAACGCCGCGGCGATGCGCTACACCGAGATCCGCATGGCGAAGATCGCCCATGAGCTGCTCGCCGATCTCGACAAGGAGACGGTGGACTTCGGCCCCAACTACGACGGCAGCGAGCGCGAGCCGCTGGTTTTGCCTTCCAAGTTCCCCAACCTGCTGGTGAACGGCTCCTCGGGTATCGCGGTGGGGATGGCGACCAACATCCCACCGCACAACCTGACCGAGGTGATCGATGCCTGCCTTGCCCTGCTGGCCAATCCGGGGACGACCATTGACGAGCTGATCAAGATCATCCCGGCGCCGGACTTCCCGACGGCGGGGATCATCTACGGAGTAGGCGACTTGCAGGAGGGCTATCGCACCGGGCGCGGGCGCGTGATCATGCGCGCACGCACCCACGTCGAGGAGATCGGCAAGGGCGAGCGCCAGGCCATCATCATCGACGAGCTGCCGTATCAGGTGAACAAGGCGCAGCTCCTCGTGAAGATCGGCGAGCTGGTGCGCGAGAAGCGCATCGAGGGGATCTCGGACTTGCGCGACGAGTCCGACAAGTCCGGCATGCGCGCGGTGATCGAGCTGAAGCGCGGCGAGGTCGCCGAGATCGTGCTGAACAATCTCTACAAGCTCACGCCGATGCAGGAAAGCTTCGGCATGAACATGGTCGCGCTCCTCGACGGCCAGCCCAAGCTCCTCAACCTCAAGCAGTTCCTCGACGCGTTCCTGCGCCACCGCCGCGAGGTGGTCACGCGAAGGACGGTGTTCGACCTGCGCAAGGCGCGCGATCGCGGCCACATCCTCGAAGGCCTCGCCGTCGCGCTCTCCAACGTGGACGAGGTGATCGCGATCATCAAGGGCGCGGCGACGCCGGCGGTCGCGAAGACCGGGCTCATGGCGCGCGCGTGGCGCTCGCCCCTGGTCGAGCAGATGCTGGCGCGTGCCACCGCCGAGCAATACCGGCCCGAGGCGCTGCCCAAGGAATTCGGCCTGGTGAAGGATCCCGGCGCCGACGCGTCGGGCTACCGCCTCTCCGAGACGCAGGCGCAGCGCATCCTCGAGATGCAGCTGCAACGCCTCACGGGGCTCGAGCAGGACAAGATCCTCTCCGAGTACCGGGAGGTGATCGCCGCCATCGAGGACCTCCTCGACATCCTTTCCAAGCCCGAGCGCGTGACCCAGATCATCGGCGACGAGCTGATCGAGGTGAAGCGCGAGTTCGGCGACGCGCGCAGGAGCGAGATCGTCGTCAACGGCCAGGACCTGCAGCTGGAAGACCTCATCACCCCGGAGAATGTCGTGGTGACCCTCTCGCACGCCGGCTACGTGAAAAGCCAGCCGCTCGCCGAGTATCGCGCGCAGAAGCGCGGCGGCCGAGGCAAGCAGGCGACCACCACGAAGGAAGACGATTTCATCGAGAAGCTCTTCATGGCGAACACGCACGACTACGTGCTGTGCTTCTCCAACAAGGGCAAGGCGTACTGGCTGAAGGTCTACGAGGTCCCGCAGGGAAGCCGCACCAGCCGCGGCAAGCCCATCGTGAACCTGCTGAAGATGGACGAGGACGAGCGCATCAACGCGATCCTCCCGGTGAGCGAGTTCCGCGAGGACTGCTACATCTTCTTCGCGACGCAGGAAGGCGTGGTGAAGAAGACCTCGCTTTCCGAATACTCGCGCCCGCGCCCGTCGGGAATCATCGCGGTCGACCTCGACGAAGGCGATGTCCTCATCGGGGTCGCGCTGACCGACGGCAAGCACGACGTGATGCTCTTCTCCGACGAGGGCAAGGCGGTGCGCTTCGACGAGAACGACGTGCGGCCCATGGGGCGCGGCGCCCGCGGCGTGCGCGGCATGAACCTCGCCAAGGGCGGCAAGGTGATCGCGCTCCTCGTCGCCGAGAACGAGACGCAGAGCGTGCTCACGGCCACGGAGAACGGCTACGGCAAGCGCACGTCGATCGTCGAGTACACCCGCCACGGCCGCGGAACGCAGGGGATGATCGCGATCCAGACTTCCGAGCGCAACGGCAAGGTCGTCGCCGCCACGCTCGTCTCGCCGCTGGACGAGATCATGCTCATCACTTCGGGCGGGGTCCTCATCCGCACGCGCGTGAGCGAGATCCGCGAGATGGGCCGCTCGACGCAGGGCGTGACCCTCATCAACCTGGACGAGGGCGAGAAGCTCTCGGGCCTGCAAACCATCATGGATCGCGACGACGAAAATGGCGAAAACGGGAACGGGAACGGCGGCGGGAACGGTCACTCGAACGGCGACGATGGAGCCAGCCCTCCCGACGGCGCATCACACTAAGCCCGCTTCGCGCATCTTCAACTTCGGCGCGGGGCCGGCGACCATGCCGGTCGAGGTCCTCGAGAAGGCCAAGTGGGAGCTCGTCAACTGGCACGAGGCCGGCATGTCCGTGATGGAGATGAGCCATCGCGGCGAGGAGTTCGTGCGCATCGCGGCGGAGGCCGAGGCCGACCTGCGCGCGCTGCTGGCGATTCCGAAGAGCTACAAGGTGCTCTTCCTGCAGGGCGGGGCGACGATGCACTTTTCCGCCGTGCCGATGAACCTGCTGCGCGGGCGCAAGAAGGCCGACTACCTCAACACCGGCGAATGGGCCAAGAAGGCGATGGCCGAGGCGAAGAAATTCTGCGAGGTGAACGTCGTCGCCTCGAGCGAGGATCGCAACTTCACCTACGTGCCGAAGCAGGCCGCGTGGAAGCGCTCCGCCGACGCGGCCTACGTCCACGTCTGCACCAACGAGACCATCGGCGGCGTGGAGTTCCACTGGACACCCGATACCGGCGACACGCCGCTCGTCGCGGACATGTCGTCGCACATCCTGTCGAAGCCCTGCGACGTCACGAAATACGGGCTCATCTACGCCGGCGCGCAGAAGAACATCGGGCCCGCTGGGCTCGTGGTGGTCATCGTCCGCGAGGACCTGCTGGGGAGCGCGCTCGCCGATACGCCCAACGTCCTCAACTACAAGCTGATGGCGGACGCCGACTCGATGCTGAACACGCCGCCCACGTTCTCCGTCTACCTCGCCGGCCTCACCTTCAAGTGGCTCCTCGAGCGCGGCGGCCTCGCCGGCATCGAGAAGGTGAACATCGCGAAGGCGGCGCACCTCTACGGCTACATCGACTCGCAGGATTTCTACTCGAATCCGGTGGTGAAGGAGGACCGCTCGCGCATGAACGTGCCGTTCACGTTGAAGGACGCGTCGCTCGACGCGAAATTCCTCCAGGAAGCCGAGGCAAGGGGACTCTCGCAGCTGAAGGGCCACCGCTCGGTCGGCGGCATGCGCGCGTCGATCTACAACGCGATGCCGATGGAGGGCGTCGAGGCGCTGGTCGATTTCCTCGAAGAATTCCGCGCGCAGAACTCGTGACCGTGGCGGCGCTAAAGTACCGCGTCTCGGTCTACAACGCGATCTCGGCGAAGGGGCTCGAGCGCTTTCCCGCGGGCCACTACATCGTCGGCAAGGCGCTGCAATCCCCCGATGCGATCCTGCTTCGCTCCCACGCGCTCTCGCTCGACGAGGTGCCGGCCATGGTGAAGGCCGTGGGGCGCGCGGGCACCGGGGTCAACAACATTCCCGTCGCGGAGCTGAGCGCCCGCGGCGTGCCGGTCTTCAACGCGCCGGGCGCGAACGCCAACGCCGTGAAGGAGCTCGTCTTCGCCGCCATTCTCGCCGCCGCGCGCAACGTGATTCCCGCCGTCGGCTACGTGAACGAGCTCACCCCCGGACCCGGCTTCGACGAGAGCGTCGAGGCGGGCAAGAAGCAGTTCGCGGGTTTCGAGCTTCCCGGGCGCACGCTGGGCGTGATCGGGTTGGGCGCCATCGGCGGCCTGGTCGCCGACACCGCCATCAAGCTCGGCATGAAGGTGCTTGGCTTCGACCCCGAGATCACCGTCGACAACGCGTGGCGCCTGCCGGCTTCGGTGAAGCGCGCCGGATCGATCGACGAGGTGATCAGGGGATCGGACTTCGTCACGTTGCACCTCCCCCTCAACGACAAGACGCGCAACCTGGTCGACGCGAAGCGCCTGGCGCTGGCGCGGCCGCGCCTGGTGCTGCTCAACTTCGCTCGCGAAGGCATCGTCGACGAGGCGGCCGTCGTTCGCGCCCTCGCCGACAAGCAGCTGAGGAAGTACGTCACCGATTTCCCGAGCGAGGCCCTGCGCGGCAACCCCGGCGTCATCGCGCTTCCGCACCTGGGAGCGTCCACCGAGGAGGCCGAGGAGAACTGCGCGCTGATGGTCGTCGACCAGCTGCGCGAATACCTCGAGGAAGGCAACATCCGCAACGCGGTGAATTTCCCCAGCGTGGAGATGGCGCGCGAATCGCCGCACCGCATCGCCATCTCGAACTCGAACGTGCCCAACATGCTCGGACAGATTTCGACTACGATGGCGCAGGCCGGCCTCAACATCCACAACATGGTCAACAAGTCCAAGGGCGAGATGGCGTACACGCTCGTCGACCTCGACAGCGCGGCCGCGCCCGAGGTGATCCGGCGCATCGCCCAGATTCCCGGCGTCCTCTCGATTCGCAGCGTTCCTCACATCGCGGCCGCGGCATGAGCGAGCCCTCGGAGCTCGATCGCCTGCGCGCGGCGATTGACAGCGTCGACGATCGCATCCTCGAGAGCCTGAGCGAGCGCGCGCGCCTGGCTCGCGCGGTGGGCTCCCTCAAGGCGGGCCAGGCCTATCGTCCCGAACGGGAGGCGCAGGTCCTGCGCCGCATCAAGGAGCGCAATCCCGGGCCGCTTTCGGACGAGGCGGCGGCGCTCCTCTTCCGCGAGATCATGTCGGCATGCCTTGCGCTCGAGCGGCCGATCACCGTCGCATACCTCGGCCCGAAGGGAACGTTCAGCGAGCGCGCCGCGCTCAAGCACTTCGGGCTCGCCGCCGATGCGTTGCCCACGCCTTCGATCGACGAGGTGTTTCGCGCGGTCGAATCGGGCAGCGCCGACTTCGGCATCGTCCCCGTCGAGAACTCCACGGAGGGCGCGGTCGGCCGGTCCCTCGACCTGATGCCGCAAACGCCGATGAAGGTGTGCGGGGAGGTTATCGTGCGCATTCACCACCATTTGATGGCGAAACCCCCGGCGCTTCGCGACCACGTGATGTCGAACGAGGCGCCCATCGAATTCTCGGCGATCCGGCGCGTGTTCTCCCATGGCCAATCCCTCGCGCAATGCCACGAGTGGCTGAACGCGAACCTGCCGCAGGTCGAGCGCGTCGCCGTGTCGAGCAACGCCGAGGCGGCGCGGCGCGCTTCCGAGGAGGCCGGCTCGGCTGCGGTCGCGGGCGAGATGGCCGCCGAGCACTACGGGTTGCGGATCCTCGCGTCCAACATCGAGGACGAGCCCAACAACACGACGCGCTTCCTGATACTCGGCGACTACGAGCCCAAGCCCTCGGGCCGGGACAAGACGTCGCTGGTGCTCTCCGCGCGCAACCGCGCGGGCGCCGTCTACGAGATGCTCACGCCTTTCGCGACGCGCGGGGTGTCGATGACCAAGTTCGAGTCGCGCCCGTCGCGCGTGGCTCTCTGGGACTACCTCTTCTTCGTCGACATCGAGGGCCATCGCAACGACGCGATCGTCGCCACGGCGCTCGAGGAGGTCGCGAAGATCGCGGGCTACCTCAAGGTGCTCGGCTCCTATCCGACGGCCGTGCTGTGAGGCGCGAGGCACCGGATGAATGACGCGCGGGAGGACCGGGGACCGCTGGCTCCCGAAAACGTGCGCAGGATCGCGCCCTACATTCCGGGAAAGCCCATCGGCGAGACTGCCCGTGAGCTGGGATTGCGCGAGGCGGACATCCTCAAGATGGCGTCGAACGAGAATCCCCTCGGGTCGTCGCCCCGTGCGCTCGCGGCGATTCGCGGCGCGCTCGAAGAGCTTCACTACTACCCGGATGGCGGTGGCTACGACCTCAAGGCGATCCTCTCGCGCAGGCTCGGCCTCGGCCCCGCGAATTTCATCCTCGGCAACGGCTCCAACGACATTCTCGAGCTCGCGGCGCGCGCGTTCCTCACCTCGGCCGATTCGGCGATCTACTCGCGCCACGCCTTCATGGTCTACGCGCTCGCGATCCAGGCGATCGGCGCGAAGCACATCGAGATTCCCGCGAAGGACTACGGCACCGATCTCGACGCCATGGCGGCGGCGGTGCGGCCCGACACGAAGATCATCTTTCTCGCCAATCCGAACAATCCCACGGGAACCTTCACGCCGTGGGCCGGCATCGAGCGATTCATCGCGCGCGTGCCGCGACGGGTGCTCGTGGTGCTCGACGAGGCCTATGGCGAATATCTTCCCGACCACCTGAAGTCGCCGACGCAGGGCTGGCTCGGCCGGTTCCCCAACCTCGTGGTCTCGCGCACGCTCTCGAAGGCGTTCGGCCTGGCGGGGCTGCGCGTGGGCTTCGGTTTCGCGGACCCCGCGGTCGCGGAGGTCATGAACCGCGTACGCCAGCCCTTCAACGTGAACCATCTCGCGATGGTCGCGGCGTGCGCGGCGATCGAGGACGAGGCCTTCATCGAAGAAAGCCGCAGGGTGAACGCCGCGGGCCTCGCGCAGCTCGCGGCGGGCTTCACGCGTCTCGGACTCGAATACATTCCCTCCTTCGGCAACTTCATCGCCGTGCGCGTCGGCGACGCGGGCCGCATCTACGACGCGCTGCTTCGGGAGGGCGTGATCGTGCGGCCCATCGCGGGCTACGGCATGCCCGAGCACCTGCGAGTCACCGTCGGATTGCCCGCGCACAACGAGCGCTTCCTGGCGGCGCTCGAGCGCGCGCTCGCGAGGAAATGAGCCCATGCGCCGGCTGAAGACGCTCGCGGTCATCGGCGTCGGCCTCATCGGCGGATCCTTCGCGATGGCGTTGCGCCGTGCGGGCGCCGTGACGGGCGTGGTGGGTTACGACCGCGACTCCAGCGCGATGCAGCTTGCAACCGAGCTCGGCGTCATCGACACCGCGGCCGATTCCGTATCGGAAGCCGCGAGCGGCGCGGACCTGGTTCTCGTTGCGGTGCCGGTGCGGGCGACCGCGGCGGTGCTGCGCGATGTCGGGATTTCCATCGACGCCGGCGCCGTGATCACCGACGTCGGCAGCACCAAGGGCGAGGTGGTGCGCACCGCGCGCAACGAGCTTCGCGAGCGCTTCGCGCGCTTCGTTCCCGGGCATCCGATCGCCGGGCGCGAGACGAGCGGCGTGGAAAGCGCGAACGCGGACCTCTTCCGGGGCGCGCGCGTGGTTCTTACGCCCGACGAAGCGACGGCGGCGGATGCGGTGGAGCTCGTGCGCGGCGCCTGGGAGGCGATCGGCGGGCGCGTCGCCGTGATGGCGCCCGAGGAGCACGACCGCGTCTTCGCCGCGGTGAGCCACCTTCCGCACCTGCTCGCATTCGCGCTGGTCTCGGAGCTCGCCGCGCGCGAGGACGCCGCGGAGCTCCTCGGGTTCGCGGGCGGCGGATTCCGCGATTTCACGCGCATCGCCGCGAGCTCGCCGGAGATGTGGCGCGACATCGCGTTGCAGAATCGCGCGGCGCTCCTGGAGGAGCTCGATCGCTACGGCGCGCAGCTCGCGGTCTTCCGCGCGCTCATCGACAAGGGCGACGCGCCCGGCCTCGAGCGCCTCATGAACGAAGCCCGCACCAGCCGCGAATCGCTCAAGCCGGGCATGCGGCGCGGATCCCCGCTCGAATAGCGTGCGGTTCATCGATCTTCCGCCGGCGACACGTGCCGCGGGCACCCTCAGGCTTCCGGGTTCCAAGAGCATCTCGAACCGGACGCTCCTGCTGGCGGCGCTCGCGCGCGGCACGACGGAGCTGCGCGCGCTACTCGATTCCGACGACACGCGCGTGATGCGCGAGGCTCTTCGCATGCTGGGCGTTCGCATCGAAACGCTGGGAAGCGAGGAGCGCCTTCTCGTGCACGGCCTTGGCGATGCGCGCGCGTTCCCGGTGAAGGAGGCAAGGCTTTTCCTCGGAAATGCGGGGACGGCGTTTCGCCCGCTCACCGCGGTGCTCGCGCTCTCCGACGGGCACTACGAGCTCTCGGGTGTGGCGCGCATGCACGAGCGGCCCATCGGCGACCTCGTCACCGCGCTCGAGAGCGCCGGCGCGAGGATCGAGTATCTCGGCAACCGCGGCTTTCCGCCCCTCGCCGTGAATCCGCGCGCCTCCGCGGATGCGGCGAGCGTTCGCGTGCGGGGAGACGTGTCGAGCCAGTTTCTCTCGGCGTTGCTCATCGCGCTGGGCTGGCGCGGCGAGCGCGCGGCGATCGAGGTCGAGGGCGGGCTCATCTCGAAGCCCTACGTCGCGCTCACGCTCGGCCTCATGGAGCGCTTCGGCGTCGCGGTCGAGCGCGAGGGCTGGAGCGCGTTCGGGATCGCGCCCCATGGCGGATACGTGTCGCCCGGGGTGATCGAGGTCGAGGGCGACGCATCGAGCGCGTCGTATTTCCTCGCCGCGGGCGTGCTCGGCGGCGGACCCGTGCGGGTCGAAGGCGTCGGACGCTCGAGCCAGCAAGGCGACATCGCGTTCGCGC
>JADGRS010000284.1 GCA_017880705.1 Burkholderiales bacterium | reverse complement strand
CGGCGATCTTGGTGACCGTGCCCTCGACGATGTCGAAGCGCAGCGACACGCGGTTCCTCTCGAGGGGCGTCACCGTCGTCCTCACCGTCGCCCCGTAGTAGCCCTTGCCGGTGTACTGGCGCTTCAGCTCCTTCTCGGCGCGGTCGAGCAGCGACTTGTCGTAGATCTTCGCTTCCGAGATGCCCGCCTGCTTCAGGCCGTCCTTCAGGTTTTCCTTGGTGAACTCCTTGGCGCCGTCGATCTCGATCGCCGCGATCGCGGGACGCTCCTGCACGAAGACGATGAGCACGTCGCCGTCGGCCTCGAGGCGCACGTCGGAATAGAAGCCCGTCGCGTAGAGCGCCTTCACCGAGGCGGCGGCCTTCTCGTCGTCGAGGCGCTCGCCCACCTTCACCGGGAGGTAGGTGAACACCGTGCCGGCCTCGGTGCGCTGCACGCCTTCCACGCGGATGTCGCGGATCGTGAAGGGCTCGATGGCGTACGCGCTCGTCGCGAACACGCCGAGCAACACCAGCCATCGGGCGAGGAGGGACACGAACGAGCGGAGCGTGCGCAGGCGCTGGATCACGGACGCGCGGTCAATCGAAACTCGAGGACGCTTCAAGGGGTCAGCCCGTGAACAGGCGATTGAGGTCGTTGTAGAAGGCGAAGAAGGTGAGCCCGAGGAGCAGCGCGATGCCGAAGCGCTGGCCAATTTCCATCGTCCTTTCAGACACCGGACTTCCCTTCACGATTTCGGCGAAATAATACACTAGGTGACCCCCATCCAGCAGCGGAATCGGCATGAGATTGAGCACTCCGAGGCTCACGCTCACCAATGCGAGGAAGCCGAGCCACGTCACCCAGCCCGCCTGCGCCGACTGCCCGGCGTAGTCCGCGATCGTGATCGGGCCCGAGAGATTCTTCCACGACACGTCGCCCACGATCATGCGTCCGAGCATCTTCACGCTGAAGGCCGACAGGTCGTAGACCTTCTGCGTCGCCTTCGCCAGCGCATCGACGGGCCCGTAGCGCACCGTGATCGTCATGCGCCGGGACTCGCGCTCCACGAGCTCCTGCGGAATCTCGACGCCGAGGCGCCCGATGCGCGCGCCGTTCTCGAATACCTCGTCGGGCGTCGCGCGCAGCACGAAGCGGCGCCCCGCGCGCTCGATCTCGAGCTCGAGGTTCTTGCCGGGATGGGCCGAGATCTCGCCGGTGAAGTCCGACCACGTCGCGGTTGGCTTGCCGTCCACGCTCAGCACCAGGTCGCCCGTCGCGAGGCCCGCGCGCTCGGCGGGCTTGTCGGGCAGCATCCTTCCCAGGTACGCGGGCGCGTTCGGACGGGGGAAGCGCAATCCGATCTTGCCGAAGAGGTCCTTGTCGAGATCGTCCTTGGTGATTCCCGACAGGTCGATGCGGCGCGTCACGCGCGCTCCGCGCTCGGTCTCGACCTCGACCGTCGTCGCCTCGCGCTTCACCGCCTCCTTGAGAATCGTCCAGCGCAGGTCGCCCCACGTGGCGACGGGCTCCCCCGCGACGGAGATCACCGTGTCGGCGTTCGCGAATCCCGCGGCGGCGGCCGGCGTGTTGATCGCGGGCTCTCCGACGATGGGCCTTACTCCCGGCATGCCCCCGAGGAAGAGCACCCAGTAGACGAAGATCGCGAGCAGGAAGTTCGCCATGGGCCCGGCGAGCACGATGAAGACGCGCGCGGCAACCCCTTTGCGATCGAAGGCGCGATGGGCTTGCGCCTCCGGCACTTCGCCCTCGCGGCCGTCGAGCATCTTCACGTAGCCGCCGAGGGGGATCGAGGAAAGGACCCACTCGGTGCGGTCGGCCCCGCGGCGGATCGCGAGAAGGGGCTTTCCGAAGCCCACCGAGAACCGCAGGATCCTCACGTCCACGAGCCGCGCGGCGAGGTAGTGGCCGAACTCGTGGATCACCACGAGGACGCCGACCGTCACGACAAACGAGGGAAGGGTGAGCCAGTTCATACGCTGAGGGAGGATTGCGGGACGCGGCGCGCGATGAATCGGGAAGCGAGGCCGCGTGCTTCGATATCCGCAGCATAGACCTGTTCGAGGCTCTCCAGCGGCTCCACGTGGACTTCTCCCAGCACATTTTCGATGACTTCGGCGATTCCGGTGAAGGAAAGCCTCCCACCGAGAAACGCTTCGACCGCGATCTCGTTGGCGGCGTTCAGCGCCGCGGGGGCGGTGCCGCCCCGGCGAATCGCCTCGCGAGCGAGCGCGACGCACGGAAATTTCGCGGCGTCGAGTCGCTCGAAATCGAGCCTGCCGAGCGTCGTGAAGTCGAGGGGCGCCGCGCCCGACTCGATGCGCTCCGGAAACGCAAGCGCGCACGCGATCGGCGTGCGCATGTCGGGGGCGCCGAGCTGGGCCACGACGGAGCCGTCGGCGTACTCGACCATGGAATGAATCACGCTCTGCGGGTGCACGATCACTTGAATGGCCTCCAGAGGCGCGCCGAAGAGCCAATGGGCCTCGATCACTTCGAGGCCCTTGTTCATCATGGTCGCGGAATCGACGGAGATCTTCGGGCCCATCACCCAGTTGGGATGCGCGACCGCCTGCTGCGGCGTGACGCGCGATAGCCGGTCCGCCGGCGTCGCGCGAAACGGGCCGCCCGAGGCGGTGAGCAGAATGCGGCGCACGCCCGCGCGCTCGAGCTCGCCCGCGCGGCCGCAGACGAATCCGCGCGGCAGCGACTGGAAGATCGCGGAATGCTCGCTGTCGATGGGAAGGAGGGTCGCGTCGCCCTCCGCGACCGCCTTCATGAAGAGCGCGCCCGACATGACGAGCGCCTCCTTGTTGGCGAGGAGCACCTGCTTGCCGGCGCGCGCGGCGGCGAGCGTCGCCGGAAGTCCCGCGGCGCCGACGATGGCCGCCATCACCGCATCAACCTCGGCGAGCGCCACGATCCCATCGAGCGCGTCACGCCCGCAATGCACTTGCGTCGCGAGCCCGCGCGCCGCGACTGCGCCTCGCAGCCGCTCGGCCGCGTCGGCATCGGCGAGCACCGCGTGCGCGGGCCGATGCGCGATGCATTGCTCGAGGAGGAGCGCGTCGTTGCGGCCCGCGGCGAGCGCCGTCACCGCGAAACGATCCGGATGGCGCGCCGCGACATCGAGCGTGCTCCTGCCCACCGAGCCCGTGGAGCCCAGGATCGCGAGGCGCTTCATGGAATTCCCGCGCGCAGCGACAGCGCGAGCGCCGCGACCGGCAACGTCGACGTGAGCGCGTCGATGCGATCGAGGACGCCGCCGTGCCCCGGCAGGAGCGCGCTCGAATCCTTCATTCCCGCGCCGCGCTTCATCCACGACTCGAGGAGATCGCCGACGACGCTCAGCGCCACGAGGACCAGCATGCACGCGATCGCCGGGAGCCCGAGCGCGTCCGCGAAGATCGCGGAGACCGGCGTGTCGTGCCCATGGGAAATCCAGGACAACACCAAGCCGTACACGGCCACGCCCGCAAGCGCTCCGTAAACGCCCTCCCACGTCTTGCCCGGGCTGATCGCCGGGGCGAGCTTCCCCTTGCCGAAGCGCCGTCCCGCGAAATACGCGGCGATGTCCGCGACCCACACGACGGCCGCGATCGCGAGGAGGAGCCACGGGCTCGCGTCGCGCAGCACGACGAACGCGAACCACGTCGGCCAGACCACGAGCCAGCCCGCGGCCGCGCACAGCCCCGCGGAAGGCCGGGCCTTCGTCGCGAGCCACGCGGGCGCGGCGATGACCCAGAACGCGGTGGAGAGGATGAACGCGGTCGAGGCGGCGGAGGTGAACGCGCCTTGCGCATCGCGCGCGTAGAGAAGCCAGAACGATGCGCCCACGGCGCCGCTGAGGAAGAGGAAGGCCGGCTGGGCGCGCGGCCCGAGCCCGCTCAGGCGCGACCATTCCCAGCACGAGATCAGCGCGACGGCGAGCACGAAGAGCGACCACGCGATCGCGGACGCGAAGAAGAGCATCCCGATGAGAACCACCAGGATCGCGACCGCGGTGATGACGCGGGTGCGGAGCAAGGGCGGGCTAGCCGGCCTCTTTCACCGGCTCGCCCTCTTTCAGCTGCTCGCTCGTGCGGCCGAAGCGGCGCTCGCGGCTGCGGTAGGAGTCGAAGGCCTCTTCGAGCGCTTGCGCCCCGAAGTCCGGCCAGAGGGCGTCGGTGAAGTAGAGCTCGGTGTAGGCGAGCTGCCACAGGAGGAAATTGGAGACCCGCTGCTCGCCGCCGGTGCGGATGAAGAGGTCCGGCTCGGGCGCGTACGCCATCGAGAGGTGGCGCGCGAGGCGCTCCTCGGTGATCGGCGCCGAGGGATCTTCCGCGCGGCAGAGCTCGCCGGCGCGCAGGATGTCCCAGCGCCCGCCGTAGTTCGCGGCGATGGTGAGCGTGAGCTTGATGTTGTCGCGCGTGAGCGCCTCGCCCTCGCGGATGTGCTCGAGCACGCGCGTGTCGAAGGGCGCGAGGTCCCCCACGACCTTGAAGCGGATGCCGTTCTTGTGGAGCTTGCCGACCTCCTGCTCGAGCGATCGCAGGAAGAGCTGCATCAGGAACGAGACTTCGTCGGGCGGACGCCGCCAGTTCTCGCTCGAGAACGCGAAGAGCGTGAGGTACTGGACGCCGCTCTGCACGCACGCCTTCACCGTCTCGCGAACCGCCTCCACGCCGCGCCGATGGCCCGCCACGCGCGGCAGGAAGCGC
>JADGRS010000283.1 GCA_017880705.1 Burkholderiales bacterium | reverse complement strand
GCGCGCACATTCCGACCATCCCCAGGATTTGAATGTGAATCGCCCAGAAGAACGGCGATGCGAGACGCGTTTGGATTTGCAGCCCGCGCCAGGGGGCTGCCAGTGATCTACTGGGCGGCGATGCGAGGAGCATCAAAGCGGAACAAACCCTTCAGAGCCTCATTGAAGTGTTGGGGTGAAGGTCGAGAGGGGGTGCCCCGCTCATCGCACAGGAGAAGAACTCAAGGAAATTCGAGCGCTATTGTAAGTAGCGAGATCCCTCCCGGTTGAAAGGTCGTGGTCCCCCGGGTCGAGCTTCACCCCCACTTCGATGAGGCGATTCCGAGCTACGCGCTGCGGAGGTGCCAGGCCTTCGGGCGCGTGAAGGTCTCGATGCCGTAGGTTGAGAGCGTGACGCCGATGCCGGAATTGCCGACGCCGGACCACGGCAGCCGCGGGCTCACGCGATCGCAGCAATTCCAATAGACGGAGCCGCTGTGCACCTCGGCGAGGATCTTCTCCGCGCGCTTGCGATCGCGCGTGTACACGCCGGCGGTGAGGCCGTACTCCGTGTCGTTCATGAGGCGAACCGCCTCGGCGTCGCTTCTCACCGGCATGATGCCGATCACCGGGCCGAAACTCTCGTCGCGCATCACGTCCATCGCGTGGCTCACGTCCACCAGCACGGTCGGCTCGAACCAGTTGCCTTTCGCCTTCACGCGCTCGCCTCCGGTCAGGATCTTCGCGCCCTTCTTGCGGGCGTCCTTCACCTGCGATTCGAGCACCTTCAGCTGGGGCGCGCGCGTGAGCGGCCCGATGTAGGTCCCGTCGTCCGCGGGATCGCCACGCTTGTAGCCCTTCACCTCGGCGACGAAGGCGTCGACGAAGGGCTTGAAGATCCTCTCGTTCACGTAGATGCGCTCGACCGAGCAGCAGCTCTGGCCCGTGTTGTAGAAGGCGCCGTCGGCAATGCCCGCGGCGGCCTTCGCGACATCGACATCCTCGCAGACGTACACCGGATCCTTGCCGCCCAGCTCGAGCTGCAGCTTGATCATGCGGCCGCGCACGGCCTCGGCGATCTTCCTTCCCGTGTCGTGGGAGCCCGTGAAGAAGACGCCGTCGACGGGTTGCGCCAGGAGCGCAGCGCCCACCGGGCCCGCGCCGATGAGCGGGATGAAGACGTCGCTCGGCACTCCGGACTCGTGCAGTAGGCGCGCGATCTCGAGGCCGGTGAGCGACGCGTACTCCGAGGGCTTGTAGAGCACGGCGTTGCCTGCGAGGAGCGCGGGAACGAACACGTTCGCCCCCACGAACCACGGGTAGTTCCACGCGGAAATGTTGGCGACGACGCCGAGGGGCTCGTGGGAGATCCTTTCTTCCATCGAGCCCTGCGCGTCGGCGAACACCTTCTCGGGCTTGAGCGTCCTCGCGGTCTCGGCGAGGAAGAAGTCGATGCGCGGGAGCACTCCCTTCAGCTCGTTGCGCGATTGCGAGATGGGCTTGCCGACTTCCGTGGTGAGGATCTTCGCGAGCGAGTCGGCTTCGGCGACCACGCGCTCGCGAAACGCGGCAACGGCGGCGAGGCGCTTCCTCATCGGGGTGCGTGCCCACGCGGGCTGTGCGGTGCGGGCTTCGCGATACTTCAGCTTGACGGTGCGCGCGTCGTCCGCGTCGAGGAGCGCCGCGACCTCGCCCGTCGCGGGATTGAGGACCTTCAGCTTCACGCCGCCTTGCTGGCCATCACGGGCGTCGCCTTGCCGGTGCGCTTGCGCAGCTCGCACGCGGCGAGGAACGCGCGCAGCAGCGGGCGGCTGTCGATGAGCGAGGGCTCCTTCGGATCGATGAATTCGGGGTGCCACTGCACGCCGACCACGAAGCTGTGGCCTTCCCAGCGGATCGCTTCCACGATGCCGTCGGGCTCGCTCACCGCCTCGGGCACCAGCCCTTCGCCGAGCGCCTTGAGCGCCTGGTGATGGATCGAGTTGATGCGCATTAGCTCGACATTCGGATAGAGGCGCGAGAGCCAGGTGCCGGGGAGGATGCGCATGTCGTGGAAGTGGTTCTCGTACTTCCCGTCGTCGCGATGGGGAATCATCTCGGGACACTGCGTCGCGATGTCCTGGTAGAGCTTGCCGCCGAGCGCGACGTTGATCACCTGGTGGCCGCGGCAGATGCCGAACACGGGCTTGCCCTGCGTCACGAATTCGTGGAAGAGGTCGATCTCGTAGGCGTCGCGCACCGTATCCCCCGCCCACAGCGGAGTGATCGGCTGCGCGCCATAGCTCGCGGGAGACATGTCCGCGCCGCCCTGCAGGAACAGCCCGTCGAGCGCGTCGACGTAGTTCTTCACCTTGAGGAGGTTGGGCCCGTGCGGCGAGGCGAGGCTCATCTCGGGAATCATGAACGCGAGCACGTCGCCCGACATGATCCAGTTGGCGACCGATTGCTCCAGGTACTGCACCGACTTGGTCGGCAGGAAGGTGCGGCTCGCGTCGGGATAGAGCAGCCGCGCCGAGACGCCGATCTTCAGGATTCCCATCCCAATATTATCCCCTAGAACAGGTGTCGCGTGATCGCCTTGGTGGCGCTCACGCCGAACGCCGCCTAGAGCGCCTGCGTAAAGATCCGCTCGAAATCCGCAGCCGACACGGGCTTCGGGTTGGTCTGGTGGCATATGTCGTTCACGGCGATCTCCACCAGGCGTGGAATATCGCTCGCCCGCACCCCTCTATCGCCGAGCCTGGCCGGGATCCCGATGCGCCCCTTGAGCGCGGCAAGCCATTCGACGAACGAGGCCGCAGTAGCGCCCCCGCCGCACACCCGCGCCAGCTCCGCCATTTTCGTGCCGGCGGCGTCGGAGTTGAAGCGCATCACGTGGTCGATCATGATGCCGTTGGCGAGGCCGTGGTGCATGTCGACCACGGTGCCGAGCGCATGGGCGCACGAGTGCACAGCGCCCAGATCCTTCTGGAATGCGATCGCGCCCATCATCGACGACATCATCATGTCGGAGCGCGCCCGGAGGTTCTTCGGTTGCGTCACCGCGGTCTCGAGCGCATGCGCGGCGATGCGCGCGCCTTCGAGGGCGATGCCATCGCAGAGCGGGTGGTACGCGGGCGACAGATAGCTCTCGACGTTGTGGGTAAGTGCGTCCATGCCCGTCGCCGCCGTGATACCCGCGGGAAGCTCGAGGGTGAGCTCGGGATCGGCGAATACCGCTTTCGCGAGCAGCGCCGGGTTGAAGACGATCTTCTTCACGTGGGTCGCGTCGTCCGAGATCACCGACGAGCGTCCCACCTCGCTTCCCGTGCCGCTCGTTGTGGGCAGCGCGACAAAGTAGGGGAGCGCGTTCGTGATGGGCCGGACCTTCGGATGGTCCCACGCGTACTCGAGGACGCTGCCCTCGTGCACGGCCATGAGTGCCACGGCCTTCGCGACATCGAGGGCCGCGCCGCCGCCGAAGCCGACGACGCAATCGGCGCGATGCGCCCTGAACGCCGCCGCGCCGTCATCGACCTGCTTCTTCACCGGATTGCCGAAGACGCCCGCGTAGACCTTCACGTCCAGGCCCGCCAGGCTCTCGGCGAAATCGTGCAGGATCGCGAGCGCCGCCAGGCCCCGGTCGGTGACGATCAGCGGGCGCTTCACGCCCTGTTGCTTCAAGTGCTCTGCGACAAGATGCCGCGCGCCGGGGCCGAAGTGGATCTCGGTGGGGAAGGAGAACTTGGTGATCATTGAGTGGCCGCCGGATGAAATTGGTGTTGAAATTCGTGTCAGGTACACATTTTCGTTGACGGTGGCTCTCCTCGAAAATGTGTACCTGACACCAATTTCAGATGATTTCGAAGTAGCGCTTCAATTCCCAGTCGGTGACGGCGTCGAGCCACTGGCGCCATTCCCATTCGCGCGTGGCGGCGAAGTGGTCGACGAAATCGTCGCCGAACAACTCGCGCGCGAGCTTCGACTCCTTGAAGATGCGCGTGGTCTCGATCAACGTGCGCGGCGCGCGCGGAATGTTCTCGGCACCCTGGTTAGTGCCGGTGATGGGCTTGGTCGTGAGCTTCATGCCCTTCTCGATGCCGTTCAACCCGGCGGCGATCACGGCAGCGGTCGCGAGATAGGGATTCATGTCGGCGCCGGGGCAACGCGTCTCCAGGCGCGTCGCCTTGGGCGAGCCCGCGATCACGCGGAAGGAGGCGGTGCGGTTGTCGACGCCCCAGGTGGGCTTCACCGGCGCCCAGAATCCGTCGACGAGTCGCTTGTACGAGTTGATCGTGGGCCAGTACATGGGCGCCAGCTCCATGAGGCCCGCGACCTGCCCCGCGAGATAGCTCTCGAAGAGCTTCGACATCCCGCCATGGCGACCCTTGGAGTCGTGGAAGAGATTTTTCGCGCCGTCGCTCAAGCTCTGGTGAAGGTGCCCCGAGCAGCCGGGATACTGCGCGCTCCACTTCGCCATGAAGCTCGGCATGATGCCGAAGCGCGCGCCGATCTCCTTGGCGCCGGCCTTGAAGAGGATCGCGCGGTCCGCGGCTTCGAGCGCCTCGGAGAAGAGGATGGCCGCTTCGTACACTCCCGGGCCGGTTTCGGTGTGCAGGCCCTCGATCGGCACGCCGAAGAGCGCCATCTCGTCCATCAGCGCGTTGAAGTAGTCGCGGTTCAGGTTCGCGCGCAGGAGCGAGTAGCCGAACATGCCCGGTGAGATCGTCGTAGGCCCGACGCCTTTCTT
>JADGRS010000282.1 GCA_017880705.1 Burkholderiales bacterium | reverse complement strand
GTCCTTGCAAGGTACCTACCTTGCTGCGGACTCGGCGCCTAGAATCGACCTCGAAATCGACCCGTCGCAGACCCCGTGAATAGATCAGAGGCTCCCTAGAACACCAGCACTCCCAGCATCACCCCGAAGACGAGGACCACGAGGAAGATGGCCAGGGCGATGAAGAACAGCACCTTGGCGATGGTCCGCGAGCCCGCCGCCACCCCGGTGAATCCGAAGAAGCCGGCGACGAGCGATATCGCGAAGAAAATGATGGCCCACTTGATCATGGCGGTTCCTTTTTGAGCGTATTTGGTGGCTGCGTTTGACCGATGTCAACCGCGAGCCGGCGGCGAATCCCATGCTGGAAGCTTGGGCCGCCGCAGCTTGGCCAAAGTTCATTCGGGAGACATCGATGAGGTGGAAACTGGAATCCGCAGTGGGCGCAGCCGCCCTCGTCCTGGCGACGCAGGCGGTGGCGCAGGTCACTTTCTACGAAGGCGAAGGGTTCCGTGGACGCGCGTTCACGACGAACCAGCAGGTCGCGGACTTCGATCGCGTCGGATTCAACGATCGCGCGTCGTCGGCGGTGGTGGAGCGCGGCAGCTGGGAAGCGTGCGAGGACGCGCGCTTCGGAGGGCGCTGCGTGGTCCTGCGGCCCGGCAGCTACGATTCCCTGAGCGGGCTCGGGATGGCGAAGCGCATCTCCTCGGTTCGCCCCGCGGACGCGCGCAAGCGCTACGACAACGAAATCGCCGCGCCGCTCGCCGCTCCCAATTATGAGTATCGGCAACGCCCGAACGAGCGCGTGTTCGATGCGCCGGTGACCGCCGTGCATGCCGTGGTGGGGCCCGCGGAGAATCGATGCTGGGTGGAACGCGAGCAGGTGCGTGAACCGGCGCGCGGAGAGCCGAACGTGGGCGGCGCGATCCTGGGCGGGATCATCGGAGGCGTCCTGGGCCACCAGATCGGCAGCGGACGCGGCCAGGATGTCGCCACCGCCGGCGGCGCCATCGCGGGCGCCGCGATCGGCGCCAACGCGGGCCGCGACAGCGGCGGGGGCTATGGCCGCGACGTGCGTCGCTGCGAAACCGCGGCGAGCGGCCCGCCCGAGTATTGGGACGTCACCTACACCTTCCGAGGCGTGGAGCATCACGTGCAAATGAGTGCCCCTCCGGGGCGGACGATCGCGGTGAACCAGAAGGGCGAGCCGCGGCAGTAGAGGTGGCGCGAGCCAATTCCGGCTCGAGCCGACAATCGAGGAGTTCATCATGAACAAAGATCAAGTCAAGGGCGCGGCAAAGGACATCGGCGGCAAGATCCAGGAAGAAGCCGGAAAGCTCGTCGGGAACAAGACTCAGCAGGCCAAGGGGCTGGGGCACCAGGTCGAAGGCAAGGTGCAGAAGGGCGTTGGCGACCTGAAGGAGGCCGTCAAGGACGCCAAGGGCTGCTGCAAGTAGCGACCTGAGCTGCGACCCGCGCGGTTGCAGCTAGACTGGGAACCGTGGCCTGGTTCCTGTACGTGATCGAATGCGAGGACGGCAGCCTCTACACGGGCATCGCCGTCGATCCGCAGGCGCGCTTCGCGCAGCACGCGGCCGGCAAGGGGGCGCGCTACACGCGCTCCCATCGGCCGCGGCGCTTGCTTCTCACACTCGCGTTTCCCGACCGCTCGAGCGCCTCGAAGGCCGAGCACCGCGTGAAGCGCATGCCCACCGAAGACAAGCGGCGCTTCGCGCTTTCCGGCGGCGGGTCCATCGACCCTGCGACATTCGCTTTCACCCGGGGTTGAACGCAATGGGCCCGGATCGCTCTGAAGTAGACTGCGTTGCCGCTTCCGAGGATCCGCGATGAATGCCATTCCCGCCCTGTCGGCGCTCCTGCTCGCCGTGGCCGGCTGCGCGTCGATGGCCGACAGTGGCCCGGCACCAACGAGGTACGACGTCGTTGCCCGCTACGAGATCGGCGGCCCGGGGGGCTGGGATTATCTTTCCGTCGACGAGAAGCGCCATCGCCTGTATGTGAGCCGGGGCGACCACGTGCAGATCGTCGACACGGTCTCCGGAAGGGTCGTGGGAGACCTGCCCGGCACCGCTGGAGTCCACGGCATCGCCATCGCGGGTGATCTCGGGCTCGGGTTCACGAGCAACGGGCGCGCCGACTCGGTGAGCGTTTTCGATCTCGACAGTTTCGCCGTGGTCGACACCGTCAAGGTGACGGGCTCGAACCCCGATGCGATTCTCTACGAGCCGACCTCGAAGCGGGTTCTCACATTCAACGGTCGTTCGGCGAACGTGACCGCGATCGACGCCAGGAGCCGCAAAGTCGTCGGAACCCTCGCGGTTTCGGGCAAGCCCGAGTTCGCCGTGTCCGATGGGCGCGGGCGCGTATTCGTCAACATCGAGGATCGCAATTCCGTCGCCGTCATCGACATGGCGACGCTTACGGTAGCGAAGGAATGGCCCCTCGGCGGCTGCGATGCGCCGACGGGCCTCGCCATCGACCGGCGGCGCGAGCGCCTCTTCTCCGTTTGCCAGAATGAAAAGATGATCGCGATCGACGCGCGGAGCGGAAGCGTCCTCCAGGAGCTGCCGATCGGCGCCGGAGTCGACGGTGCCGAATTCGATTCCGGACCGGGATTCGCCTTCAGCTCCAATGGCGACGGCACCGTGACCGTGGTGAGGGGCGACGAGGCGGGGCACTACGCCGTGACCGAGACCGTCACCACCCAGAAGCGCGCGCGAACCCTCGCGCTGGATCCGGTGACGCATCGCATCTACCTTCCCACCGCATCGTTCGGGCCGGCGCCCGTGCCGACGGCGGCGCAACCCAATCCTCGGGCCCCGATGATCCCGGATACGTTCGTGATCCTGGTGCTAGCCCCCGGCGCTTCCCGATAGGCCGCGCAGATGCCCGGTCGCACGGACGCGAGAGACGAGCTGCGCCGCATCGCGCACGCCACGATGCTCGATTACGCGTTGCTTCCCGACTTCTCGCGCGCCGTCGTCGACGAGACGGACGCCATCACGCACGCGGCCGCGCCATCCGAGGCCGGCGTTCGCGACCTGCGCGGTCTCCTGTGGGCGTCGATCGACAACGACGATTCGCGCGATCTCGATCAACTCTCGGTCGGCGAGGCCCTCGCGAATGGCGCGGTGAAGATCCTCGTCGCCGTCGCCGACGTCGACGCGCTGGTGAAGAAGGATTGCGCGATCGACGGGCACGCGAAGGCCAACACCACCTCGGTGTACACGGCCGCTGAAATCTTCCCGATGCTTCCGGAGAAGCTTTCGACGGGCCTCACCTCGTTGGGCGAAGGCGACGAGCGCCTCGCGATCGTGATCGAAATGGTCGTCGCCGCCGATGGCTCGGTCGCGGCTTCCGACGTCTATCGCGCGGCGGTCTTGAACCGCGCGAAGCTCGCCTACAACTCGCTCGCCGCGTGGCTCGAGGGCACGGCGCCCGCGCCCCCCAAGGTCACGGCGGTGGCCGGGCTCGATGAGCAGCTGCGCATGCAGGATCGCGCGGCGCAATGCCTGCGGCGGGTGCGCCAGGCTCACGGCGCGCTGCGGCTGGAAACGATCGAGGTGCGCGCCGTGTTCGACGGTGGCGAGCTCGCCGACCTGCTGCCCGACGAGAAGAACCGCGCGAAGGAGCTGATCGAGGATTTCATGATCGCCGTCAACGGCGTGATCGCGCGATATCTGCAATCGAAGGGAGTGCCTTCGCTTCGCCGCGTGCTGCGCACGCCCAGGCATTGGGACCGCATCGTGGCGCTCGCCGCGGAGCTTGGCGAGAAGCTCCCGGCGCTGGCCGATGCGGCGTCGCTCGACGCGTTCCTCGCGAAGCGCCGCGAGGCGGATCCCGCGCGCTTTCCTGATCTTTCGCTCTCGATCATCAAGCTGCTGGGCTCCGGGGAGTACGTGCTCGAGATGCCGGGACAACCGGCCGAAGGCCACTTCGGCCTTGCCGTGAAGGATTACACCCATTCCACGGCGCCGAACCGCCGCTTTCCCGACGTCATCACGCAGCGCTTGTTGAAGGCGGCGCTCGACGCGCGGGCGCCGCCCTACACCGCGAACGAGTTGAAGTCGCTCGCGCTTCACTGCACCGAGCAGGAGGACAACGCCGCCAAAGTGGAGCGGCGGGTCGCAAAGTCCGCCGCGGCGCTGCTTCTCGAATCGCGGATCGGCGCGCAGTTCGACGGCATCGTGACGGGCGCCTCCGAAAAGGGAACATGGGTGCGCATCGTGGCGCCCGCCACCGAGGGCCGTGTCGTGCGCGGCTTCGAAGGATTGCAGGTCGGCAACCGCGTTCGCGTGCAGCTCGTGCGCACCGACGCCGCGCGCGGCTTCATCGACTTCGCTTGCGTCCGAAAGACATCGTGAGAACGAACGATCCGCCTTCCATCCCGGTCGCGTACAAGGATGCGGGATTCCTCGAGGGCGACGACGCGAGGCCGCTGCGCATCCTCGCCGAATACCTCGCGCCGATGCACGCCTTCAAGCGCGAGCGCATCCGCGACACGATCGTGTTCTTCGGATCGGCGCGGCTGAAGGAGGATGGCCCGCTCGGCAAGTACTACGGCGCGGCGCGCGAGCTTGCCCGCCTTGTCACGGCCTGGTCGAAGGGCCTGCCTTCGCACGCCCATCGCTACGTCGTCTGCACCGGCGGGGGCGGCGGCCTCATGGAGGCCGCCAACCGCGGCGCGACGGACGCGGGCGGAAAGA
>JADGRS010000281.1 GCA_017880705.1 Burkholderiales bacterium | reverse complement strand
CACGCAGAAGTTCCTGCTCTTCTACAAGGGCGCGAACGGGCTGCTCTTCGGGCTCGAGAACGTGCTCGTCGTCTACTTCGGCGCGCACCTGGTGCTCGACAACAGCTTTTCCACCGGGATGTTGATCGCCTACATGGCCTACAAGGCGAACTTCACCTCGCGCGTCGGCGGACTCGTGGACAAGTTCTTCGAGGTGCGGATGCTGGAGCTGCAGGCGGCCCGCCTCGCCGACATCGTGCTCCACGAGCGCGAGGACCCGGGCCCGCCGATCGGCGCGACCGCGCCGGACATCGAGCCGCGCATCGAGCTGCGCAACGTCTGTTACCGGTATGCCGATTCGGAGCCGAATGTGCTGCAGGATTGCTCGCTGGCCATCGATGCCGGCGATTGTGTCGCGATTGTCGGCCCTTCCGGTTGCGGCAAGACGACGCTGGTGAAGCTCATGCTCGGTCTCTTTGCGCCGATCGAGGGTGAGATCCTGGTAGGCGGCGTCAGCCTTCGCCACCTCGGGCTGAGCCGGTATCGGCAAATGGTGGCCAGCGTCATGCAGGATGACCAGCTCTTCGCCGGGTCGCTCTCGGACAACATCGGATTCTTCGATGCGACTCCGGATCAAGGCTGGATCGAGCATTGCGGCAAGCTCGCCGCCGTTCATGACGAGATCATGCGCATGCCGATGGGGTACAACACGCTGATCGGCGACATGGGAACGGCCATCTCAGGAGGCCAGAAGCAGCGCATCCTCCTGGCCCGCGCGCTTTACAAGCGCCCGCGCATTCTCTTTCTCGACGAAGCGACCAGCCACCTCGACGTGGGTAACGAGCGTGCGGTCAACATCGCCATGAAGGAGCTGGGCATAACGCGCGTGATCGTGGCGCACCGGCCGGAGACCATCGCCATCGCACGGCGCGTCGTCGTGCTCCAGGCGGGCAAGGTGGGACAGGACCTGCGTCCCCTCGACGGGCGCGCGACGCATGAAGCGCGCCTATAGGCGGGCGGGAGCGCGGTTACCCGCGCGCGCGATCGCACGTCGCGCTTCGGCGTCCAGCGTGGCCAGCCATTGCGCGGAGTCGCGCGGCTCGATCGAGCGCCGGTCTACTTTGGCGCAGAGGTCGGCAAGCGAGCGCTCGTTCATCAGCGCCGCGAGGCCCTTCAGTTTATGCGCGTGGCGGTAGACGTGGCCCCAGCGCCGATCCTTCGCCTCCGCCAGGATGCCCGCGAGCGCTTCTTCCGCCGCGAGCGCGAAATCGGGAGCGAGAATCGCGGATAGCTCCGCACCCGCAGGGCTCGGATGCTCGGCAGGATGTGCCGACGGAGCGATCGTGCCCTGCCCCTCGAGGCGCTTGGCAGCCATGCGCACGAGGCGCAGAGGATCCGTGATGGGCTTGGACTGGAACCAATCGTAGTCCACGCCCTTGAGGTCGGCGACCGCGAGCTGCCGATCCTCCGCCGTGATCACGGCGATCGGCAGGCGCTGGGCGTGGCTGGCGCCCTCCTCACGCTCGCGGATCTCGCGGATCAATTCGGCGGCGGTACCATCCGGAAGGTTGAAGTCCACGATCAGCAGCCGGATGTCGGCCGCACCGGCCATGATGGAGCGGGCCTCGGCGAGCGAGCCGGCGCCCACCGCTACGATCCCCGAATGTCCCAGTGTCAGCGCAAGGTACCGAAGCTGCATGGGATCGTCCTCCACGACCAGGACGCGTCCCGCGAAGCTGGAGCGCAATTCCGAATTGAGCTCCGGGCCGTAACCGGTCGTGCTCAGCGACGATGCGGTATGCGCGATCCACTCCGCGACGGATTCTGCAGGCTGGCGCGCATCGAAGAGGGACTTGAAGCCGCTCAAGGCGAGGTCTACCTCGATTTCCGAGACGTCGCCGGCGGGCTCGAGGATGGCGAAGAGCGGCATCTTGGAGATTCGCTCGAGCTCGACTCCGGCTCGATCGATGGAAATCGTGAGATCGCGTGCGTCGAGGATCACGATTGCATTCGAGCCCGGGCGAGCCGCGAGGGAGCCCTTCAACAGGTCCAGCGAAGTGAAGCACTCGAGTTGCTTGGCCCGGGCCTGAAGGGCCTCGCGCAGCGCGCCATCGGTCGACAACAGCAGGAAGTTGCAGGGCGTAAGTTGCTTGAGCTCGGGACTTTCCGCCGGGTCGACCGGAATCTCGAAGCCAAACTCGCTTCCGCCCTCCGGCCGCGGGCGATAGGTGACGGTCCCGCCCATGTGCTCGACCAGCTGGCGAACGAGGGCGAGCCCGAGGCCGCTGCCGCGCTGCACGCGATTCCAGGGTTCTCCGGTCGTGAATTCCGTGAAGAGCTTTTCCCGAAGCTTTTCCGGGACGCCGGCGCCGCTGTCGACCGCGCGAACGCGCAGGTGGTAGCCGCGCGAGTCCCGGCTGGTGCGCGTGACGATCGTGACACGGCCGTCCTGGGTGAACTTTATCGCGTTAGAAAGGAGGTTCAACAAGCAAATTCGCACCGCGTCGGCATTGGTGCGCAATTGCACCAGTGGGCCGTGCCACATCGCGTGCAGGCGCACCTGCTGGACGTTGCTGAGCGGCTGCACCAGGCGGAACAGATTGTCGACGAGAAGCACGAGATCGACGTCCGAAGCGTTCGCGACATAGTTGCCGGTCATCAGCTTCAGGAAATCGAGAACATTGGACAGCAACATGTCCATGTGTCGGGCCGCCAGCGCGATGTTGTCGAGGTACTCGCGCTGCGCCGCGGTCGGCGACGTGCGCATGCCCATCTGCGCGTTCTGGAGGATGTTGGTGAGCGGCGTGCGGAACTCATGGCCGAATGCACGAAAATTGCGCATCGAAGCACCGGCCCGGAAATGAAGTACGAGACACGTCGTCGCGATCGCGGCATACGCCAGCGTCCAGGCCGCGATGGCTGATAGGTCCAGCTCGGGCCCGGCATTGAGCGTCGCCACAGCCATGAATCCCATGACGCCTCCGAACGCTCGACTCGGATGATTGAGCCCCTGCGCCGCGGCAAGGATCATCGGCAGCGCGACGGCAGTGGTGGGAGGAAGGAGCGCGATGCTCATCGCGACGATCGCCGCTTCGATCGCGCCAATCGCCCATTGAGCGAAGCGATCCTTGGCTTGTGGAATCGATCCGATGACCACGATGCAAACCGCGAGAACGAGCGCAATGCGCGTCGCACCGTGCAGGCCGCTGCCAGCGACCACTCCCGCCGCGGTCGCCAGCGCCGCAGGAACGAATCGCCACAAGCCCGTGGCGGCGAGACCTATGCGAGTGGCAAGGTGCTGCATTCGGCGAGCTCGCGGACCTGCGAATCGACCACGCGGCGGATGTCCTGCTTGATGATGAGGCCGATCGCTGCGTTGAGGGAAGCCCGCTCAGGAACCTTGGCAGCCATCAGGCGCGAACGCAGTGTCGCCAGGAGCGATTCGCGCGCTTCCTCGAGGCCGTCAGCCACCAGCACGGCCGCGGCAACGACCGCCTCGAGCTCGAATCGGCGATGACCCGCGGCCACGAGCGAGGGCGCCGCGATCACGGCCTGCTCGTCGGCGGGGAGCGCCTCGAAAAGCACGAACGAGCGCAGCTGTCGAAGCTCCGCATCGGTCCATCCCATGGCGCGCCCGATGTGGTGGGCGGCGCCCACCTTGCGCAATACCTGAGTCGCGTTGCCGAAGCGGTTCAGGATGCTTACCACGAGAAACCGGTCGAGCAAAGCACTCGAATGGCGCTGGCTCGCGACGGACTCCGCGCCTGCCGCCATGTCCCAGCGGATGCGCCAGTAATGCGCCACGACGTCCACCTCTTCGGCGCTCGCGGCGAGCCCGTGCAGGAGTTCCTGGACCTCGGCATGCTGCTGGATGGCGAGGCGGAAGGAATCGTGCTGACCCGAGGCCATCGCGCGGCGCGCGGTGAGGTTGCGCAGCATTCGGCGCGTGATGAAATTCGCGTTTACCGGCGACGCGTCCAGCATCGCGATGGTCTGGTCGGCTCGCTCGAGGTCCACGCTTAGCAGGGCCTCGGCGCGAAGCAGCTTCACATAGGCCCAGGGTAGCGAATGCGGGACGCCGTCGACGAGTGTATCCGCGACGTGAAAGTCCGCCTCGGCGAGCGCCGCGTCTTCGGCGACCTGTATTCGCGCCCGCAGCGCGTGGAAGAAGGAGATCAGCGCGGGATCGACCTGTACGGGAGCGGCGGAGAGGCGTTCCTCGAAGACGTCCAGCGCCGCGCGCGCCGCCTTCATGTTCCCTACGGCCGCTGAACAGGCGCCGACGATGAGCGGAAGCGCCAGGGCGACGCCGGGAGACTCGACCGCGAGCAACGCCTCGCGGTTGCAATCGACCGCGGCCCCCGCGCCGCTGGCCCACATGAGAAATGCGCGGGTGAACCGTCCCGCCCCAGTCGACCAGAAGCCGGTATCGGCCTCGGCGAAGCTGGGATCGATGCTGACAAACTTGTCTACGTTCGCTTCATCGATGATCCGCAACCGAGTTGCCTCGTCAGCGATCACCCGCGCGCTCGTCGGAGAGCCGTCGATGAATGACATCTCGCCAAAGAACTCACCAGCTCCCAGAAATGCAAGCGGAACCGTCTGACCCTGTTCTTCGCGCTCAACGCGAACCGAGCCATCCTCGATGAGGAAGATCGTCCGCACCGGCACATCTTGGTCAAGCACCAGTTCATTGCGGTCGAATGTTTTTGGAGTGGCCGCGCCCAGCAAAGCACTCTCCTCGGCTGCATCAAGGAA
>JADGRS010000280.1 GCA_017880705.1 Burkholderiales bacterium | reverse complement strand
GGGCCAGCTGCGCGAACAGTCATCATCTTTGTCTGGGATGGACTTCGAGCTGACGACGTTACCCTGGAGAACATGCCGAACTACTTCGCCCTCGCTCGATCCGGGGTCGTCTTCGGGGATCACCACGCCGTATATCCAACCTTCACGATGATGAACTCCGCGTCCATTGCGATTGGAACGTATCCGAAGGTGGATGGGTTCTACGGCAACGTGGTGTAGGTGATGCGCACCATCCTGCCCTTCTACTCGGCGCTCCTCGCGGCGCTATTCCTCGTGACTTACATTCCCGGATTCTCGATGTGGCTGCCGCACCTGCTGGAGCTCACTGAAGCGCGATCGCGATTTCGGTGGTAAGAAGAGGGAATGACTCCAGGCGACGACCTCGACAGGACACGCTACGGCGCGGTCGCCCAGGCATTCCATTGGCTCACGGCGATCCTGGTCCTCGCCGCGTTCATCTACGGACCGGGCGGATCCGAGCAACGCGTCTACTCGGCCGCCCGAGATTTCGACCGGCAGCTCCACGAGACCCTGGGGATGTGCGTGCTCGCGCTCGTCGTGATGCGCGTCCTGTGGCGAATGATGGACACGCGCCCGGATCCCCCGCAGGTCGCGCGCTGGATGGTCATCGCGGCGAAGGCCGTGCAATGGGGGCTCTACGCCCTTCTGTTCGCGCTCCCGCTCACCGCCATCACCGGTGCATGGCTCGAAGGACATCCGCTGACGCTTCTCGGGGGCGTGAAGGTCGAGCCTCTCCTCGCGCTATCCCACGACTTGGGCGCGAAGATCGCGACACTCCACACCTGGCTGGGGGACGCGATCCTCTGGCTGGCGGGATTCCACGCGCTCGCCAGCCTCTACCATCACTTCGTTCTCAAGGATGGCGTGCTCACGTCGATGTTGCCGGCTCGCGCTGCAGCAGCCCTTCGGTCTCGATGAAGCGGATGACGATGTCCAGCCCATGGCCCGTCTTCATGTTGGTGAACACGAAGGGCCTCGTTCCGCGCATTCGCTTCGCATCGCGCTCCATCACCTCGAGCGACGCGCCCACCATCGGCGCGAGGTCGATCTTGTTGATGACGAGCAGATCCGACTTGGTTATGCCGGGCCCACCCTTGCGCGGGATCTTGTCGCCGGCCGCGACGTCGATCACGTAGAGGGTCAGGTCGGAAAGCTCCGGGCTGAAGGTCGCGGCGAGATTGTCGCCGCCGGATTCGATGAAGATCACCTCGAGCGTGGGAAAGCGCTTGTTCAGCCGCGCCACGGCCTCCAGATTGATCGACGCGTCCTCGCGAATCGCCGTGTGCGGGCAGCCTCCGGTCTCGACGCCGATGATGCGCTCCGGGGCGAGCGCCTCGTTGCGCACCAGGAATTGCGCATCCTCCTCGGTGTAGATGTCGTTGGTGACCGCGGCGATGTCGTACTTGTCGCGAAGCGCCTTGCAGAGCGCCAGCGTGAGCGCCGTCTTGCCGGAGCCGACCGGGCCGCCGATGCCGACGCGAAGCGGGGAGTTGTCCATCGTCATGATCGGAAGATCCGGCTGTACTGGGTTTCGTGGCGCGCCGAGAGAAGGGCGAGGCCCGGCGCGAGATTGGAAAGGTCGTCGTCGCCCAGCGCCGCGGCGAATTCGACGGCGCCCCCGATGCGCTGCGCGAGATCGAGCAGGATGCGCTGGCCGTCGGTCTGGCCAAGGGGCACGGTCTTCACCGCTGCGAGAACCTGGTTCTCGATCCACGCGAAGAGATACGCCGCGAGCGCTTCATGGGCGTCGATGCGCCACGCCGCGACGGCGAACGCGAATGCGGTCGGGTACGCGAGCTCCTCGAACGCGTCGAGCCGCGGCGCGCCCTCGACGCCGAGCTCGCTCACCAGGCGGCGGAGCGAGTACCCCATCTGCAGCGTCTCCGCGCGTAGCTCCGCGGTCTCGCGGCTCGCGACGAGCTCGTCGTTCCAGCGGCGCACGGCGACCTCGTCGCTCGATTCCCACGCGGCGACGAGCCGCAGCAGGAGCGGCGCCTCCATTCCGAGGACCGAGAGCGCGAGCACGTCGCCGATCCACCGCCCGGCGGTGGTCGCGTCGCGGATGATTCCCGCCTCGACGGCGGCCTCGAGCCCCTGCGAGTAGCTGTAGGCGCCGACGGGAAGCGCCGGGCTCGCGAGCTGCAGCAGCTTCACGTTCATGGCGTCGCGCCGAATTCGTGGATCTTCCCGCCGTGGCCCGATTCGTTGTCGTGCCGATGGTGCGCGCCGTAGGCGCCGGCCTCCGGCTCGAAGGGCGCCTCGAGCGTCGTCACCTTCGCGCCGAGGCCTTCGAGCATCCCGTGCAGCACGTGATCGGCCGCGAGCCGCAGCCAACCCTCGCCGACCTGGACGGGCACGTGGCGATTGCCGAGGTGATACGCCGCCCGCGCCAGGGCCTCGGGCGTTTCGCACACGACGTGCAGCACCTGCTCGGTCTGCGCGACCACTTCGATCACGCGCCCGTCGGAAGCGACCACCCAGTCGCCGCCGCGCATGACGGCGCCGCGCGGCAACACGATCGCGACCGTCTCGCCCGAGACGAGGCTCGCGAGCTGCCGGCTCTTCTGGCGCCGCTCGAAGGGCAGGCTCAGCTGCCCGCGAACCTGCACGCCGTAGGCGGCGCTCGGGCGAAGCGGGAAACGCGAGCGGATCTCGATCATGTCAGAAGAGAAAGTAGCGCTGCGTCAGCGGAAGGGTCTTCGCCGGCTCGCACGTGAGGAGCTCGCCGTCGGCGCGAACCTCATAGGTTTCGGGATCGACCTCGAGCCTCGGTTGCAGCGAGTTGTGCACCATGTCCTTCTTGCCGACCCGGCGCGTCGCGCGGACCGCCTCGAGCGGCTTGCGCAGGCCGAGCCCGCGCACCTGCGGATTATCGAGCGCGGAGCGCGACACGAATGTGACAGAGGTCTGCAGGGCATTGCCGAACGCGCCGAACATCGGCCGGTAGTGCACCGGCTGGGGCGTGGGGATCGACGCGTTCGGGTCCCCCATCGCGGCGGCGGCGATCATCCCGCCCTTCACGATGAGCGAGGGCTTCACGCCGAAGAACGCCGGCCTCCAGATGACGAGGTCCGCGATCTTGCCTTCCTCGACCGAGCCCACCGCGTGCGAGATGCCATGCGCGATCGCGGGATTGATCGTGAATTTCGCGACGTATCGCTTCACTCGCGCGTTGTCGTGGGTCTTGGGATCGCCCTTGAGGCTGCCGCGCTGCACCTTCATCTTGTGTGCCGTCTGCCAGGTGCGGATCACGACTTCCCCCACGCGGCCCATCGCCTGGGAGTCCGACGACATCATCGAGAAGGCGCCGAGGTCGTGGAGGATGTCCTCGGCGGCGATGGTCTCCCGGCGGATGCGCGACTCGGCGAAGGCGACGTCCTCGGCGATCGCGGGATCGAGGTGGTGGCACACCATCAGCATGTCGAGGTGCTCGGCGATCGTGTTCACCGTGTAGGGCCTCGTCGGGTTGGTCGACGAGGGCATCACGTTCGGCAGCGACGCGACCTTGATGATGTCGGGCGCGTGCCCGCCCCCGGCGCCCTCGGTGTGATACGTGTGGATCGCGCGCCCCTTGAACGCGGCGACGCTCGCCTCGACGAAGCCCGACTCGTTCAGCGTGTCCGTGTGGATAGCGACCTGCACGTCCATCTCGTCGGCGACCGAGAGGCAGCAATCGATCGCGGCGGGCGTGGTGCCCCAATCCTCGTGCAGCTTCAGCCCGATCGCGCCCGCATGCACCTGCTCGCGCAATGCCTCGGGCCGGCTCGCGTTGCCCTTGCCGAGGAAGCCCAGGTTCATCGGAAAGGCTTCCGCCGCCGCGAGCATGGAATGCAGGTGCCACGGCCCCGGAGTGCACGTCGTCGCCGCCGTTCCCGTCGCGGGACCCGTGCCGCCGCCGAGCATCGTCGTCACGCCGGACATCAGCGCTTCCTCGATCTGCTGCGGGCAGATGAAATGGATGTGGCTGTCGATGGCGCCCGCGGTGAGGATCATCCCCTCGCAAGCGATCACCTCGGTGCCGGGCCCGATGGGAATCGTCACCGCCGGCTGGATATCGGGATTGCCCGCCTTGCCGATCTTCCAGATGCGCCCGCCCTTCAATCCCACGTCGGCCTTCACGATGCCCCAGTGGTCGACGATGAGCGCGTTGGTGATGACGGTGTCCGCAGTCAGGGCGGAGACGCGTTGGCTTTGCCCCATGCCGTCGCGGATCACCTTGCCGCCGCCGAACTTCACCTCTTCGCCGTAGGTGGTGAAATCCTTTTCCACTTGAATCCAGAGCTCGGTGTCCGCGAGGCGGACGCGATCGCCGGTGGTGGGACCAAACATCTCGGCATACGCCGCTCGCGTGATCTTCGTCACTTCAGCGCCCCCATCACCTTGCCCTGGAAGCCGAACACGATGCGATCGCCCGCGAGCGCGACGAGCTCGACGGTGCGCGATTGTCCCGGTTCGAAGCGCACCGCCGTTCCCGCGGCGATGTTCAGCCGGCATCCGTAGGCGAGCTTGCGGTCGAAGCGCAGCGCGTCGTTAGTCTCGAAGAAATGATAGTGCGAGCCGACCTGGATCGGGCGGTCTCCCGTGTTGGTCACCTCGATCGTGACTTTCGCGCGGCCCTTGTTGATTTCGATGTCGCCCGCGGCGACTCTCATTTCGCCGGGAATCATGGTGAGAGTGAAGCGAGCAAAAGGCTTTGGATCCGCAGATAAACGCAGATGAACGCCGTTGAGCTTCGAAGG
>JADGRS010000031.1 GCA_017880705.1 Burkholderiales bacterium | reverse complement strand
GATGCCGACTATCAGCGGATAGCTCGCCTTGAGCTGCGTCGGTCCATCGGGGATCAGGAAGCCGCGGTCGTGCAGGATGGTCCAGGGCACGTAGAACGCGTCGCCCGGCTGGAAATGGATCGGCGTGAGCAGGTTGTGCCCGAACACCAGCGCGAAGGCGACGGTGCCGAGAATCCATTTCGGCAACCGGTGGACGAGCCCGAGGATGACCATGCAGACCCCGATCGCCCAGATCACCTGCAGCCAGATGGTCGGCGGCGGAACCCTGCCGTCCCACGCGAAGGTGACCAGCGTGAGCTCCAGGACGATGAGAAGGAGCCCTCGCTTGATGAGGAAGCCGGAGGGATCGCGCGGCCCCGACGAGGGATTCGCGTAGAGCCACGCGCCCAGGCCCGTGAGGAAAACGAACATCGGCGCGCAGAAGTGGGCCGCGACCCGCGTGAAGTACAACATGGGCTCGGTGTTCGCGATGTCCATCGGATCGGTCACCGGCACATGCCGGTAGAAGGTCTCGCGGACGTGGTCGAACAGCATGATCACCATGACCAGGCCGCGCATGACGTCGATCACCTCGATGCGCGAGCGCGGGACCGCGAGGCGGCCCGCGGCCGGCGAGGCGCCTGCGTGCAGAAGCGATTCCGTCGCGATGCTGGTCTGGGTCGTCATGGGTATTTGCGGGATCCCGGAGTCCAGAAGATAATCGACCCGCGCCAGATTATTCTGCCGGTTACGCAAGCCCGCGCGCAGCAATGCGCCGAAAAGCCGACCCGAATCAGCATTTTCCCAGACTCCGAAGGCACGGCATGACCGACGGGACCAAGCTCGACCGCATCGACATCAACATCCTCGCGCACCTGCAGAGGAACGGGCGCATTACCAACGTCGAGCTCGCCGAGGCGGTGAGCCTTTCGCCGAGCCCGTGCCTCATCCGCGTGAAGCGCCTCGAGAAGGCGGGCTACATCGTCGGCTACAACGCCCACATCGACATCGCGAAGCTGGGCGAGACGGTGACGGTCTTTACCCAGGTCACCCTCACCGACCACCACCTCGAGGATTTCGCCCGCTTCGAGGCCGGCATCCGCAACGTGGACGAGGTGATCGAATGCCACCTCATCAGCGGCGGCTACGACTACCTCCTCAAGTTCATGACGCGCGGGATCGCGCACTACCAGTCGCTGATCGAGACCATCCTCGAGAAGAACATCGGCATCACCAAGTACTTCAGCTACATCGTCATCAAGTCGCCGATCGTGAAGCTGTACTACCCGCTGGTGAAACTGTTCGGGACCGAGCGTCATTAGAGCCCTAACGATCGCGGGATGAGAGGAATCGAGATGTTCAGGCCTCTCCCCGTGATGATCTTCGGGTTCGGACATGGTAAGGGGCAATGCTTCGACCCTATCGCCGCTGCGCAGCCTCAGCCGCGCGGCAAATTCATGCGGCTCCTCCTCACTATCGTGGGTACGGCTGTGGGTTGGCAGTAGACTGCGTCGACTATCGCTCTATGTTTGGCGGAGACTCCCTCCGCCCAGTTCCAATCGATAGAGCGACCAGAAATCGAACTACGTGCGCCAATTCCCTGTCACGCCCCCTCTTGCTTCAAGCGGGCGGAAGCCACCCCCTATGGTGCCCTCCGACGTCGACTTAGTTGGGCGGCCAACCACGATGGTTGTGCCGCGGCCAGACGCGGCCCACGATGCCTCACGGTCCGCTCCAACGCGTAGTTATGCGGCTCTGCCCAATACCAATACATCTGCACGTTTCTGCGGTTCGGTAGCCATGTACAAGTCGACGCTTGGCAGGAAGAGGTCGGCCCACTCGCGTTCCCACGGGCCCACGCCTCTCTGCGTTGCAGTTCGCAAGACGGTCGATCGGTCACTTTCGACGAAGATGCGAATATCAAACAGGGGGCCAAGTATTGGGTTCAATGACGACACGCCCTCCACGATCACGGGAGCGTCCCGAGTAACCGTCCGCAACTCCGGTGAGATCTCCCAGCTGTTCCAATCGAACGGCCTGAATGAACATACACCAGCTGTTGACAGGGCCTGCACGGCTTCAACAAATGCTTCATATCGGATGTATTGGAAGGGAAATGCTGGCTTGATCGCCTTCGGCCAGCTCTGTTGAGGCAAGACGAAGTCATCGAGCTCGATGCAATGTCCGCCTAACCGCTCACTCAACCGCCTAGCCATTGTGCTTTTGCCTGAGCAAGGAAGTCCATCAATAGCAATCAACGACGGGGCCAGCCGCGTCACATGCTCGATTGCTGCGTCCATCGTGAGATGGCTACGAATGGCGCTGTTCACCAATGAGTCTCCCGCGGCCGTATCGAACCGCCCCACCGAGCCCACGCGTCGCGAGCCCGTCAACGAGCCGCATAACCACCGAGTTGAGCGGGATCTACGTCCTGGCCGGCTGCGGATGGGCGCGACGTATGGATGGCGACAGGACCTTGTCCGAGACGTGAACGTCCCAGACAGCCCCGCCACCGGTCGCGGCGAAATCCTTCACGAGATCGTGCAAGCCGTCCAGGTTCTTTACCGCGTGCCCCGCGAGCCCGAATCCGCGCGCGATCGCCGCGAAATCGCAGTAGCCGAACACGGCCCCCTCGTCGCCCATCCCCTCCGACCGGAGCTTGTGCACCTCCGAGCCATACGCGCCGTCATTCATCACCACGATCAGGATGTTGAGCCGATGGCGCTTGATGGTCTCGAGCTCCTGCACGTGCATCATCAGGCTCCCGTCCCCGTCGAAGAGCACGACGGTCCGATCCGGGCGCGCGGCCGCAACACCCATGGCGAACGATATGCCGTTGCCGATCGCGCCGAATTCGCGAATCGTGAGGAACCTGTCCTGGGGGCGCGAAGGCATCTGGGCGAAGAACCACGAGCAGTGGCCGCCCGAGTTCACCATCTCCCAGTCGCCAGGCAGCGCAGCCTCCAGCGACTCGACCACGCGGCGCGGGTCGAGCAGCCCGGGCTCGATGTCGAACGCCTGGCTGTCGGGCTTCGAAACGCGGATGCGAGTCGCCATGGCATCGCTTCGCCAGCCTCGGTCGCGGACCGGCAGCGCCGCCGTCAACGCCTCCACGCCCAGGCGCGCGTCGGCACGCAGGTGATGGCGCGCCACCTCCTGCCCCTGGTTGACTGCGACGGGATCGATATCGACCTGGAGCATCTTTGCCTTCGGCCAGAGCTGTCCGCCGCCGCCCGCGTGATAGGCGAGCGAGCAGCCGACCGCGACTACCAGGTCGGCCTGCGCTAGGTACTCGAGTCCGACCTCGGGTGTGAAGCTGCCGGAGATGCCGATGCAGAAGGGATCGTCATGGAAAAGGCCACGCGCCGGAAGCGTGGTCGACAACAGCCCGCCCGTCTTCGCTGCCAAGGCACGACACGCGGCGCCCGCTCCCGCCTCGACCGCGCCCAAGCCGGCCAGTACGACGATCCGTTCGGCGCCGGCCACGAGTTGCGCCGCGCGGGCCACATCGTCAGGATGCGGCGGAATTGGCGAAGGGCGCGGCAACAGCTCTCGCGAGGGCTTGGGAAGATCCATGGACGCCTCCCAAGGCCGGGCCTGCAGGTCGAACGGTATGCCGAGCACGACCGGCCGGCGTTCGCGGCGCGCCTGCAGGAACGCATCGCGTGTCGCCACGGGCATGCGCTCGGGCATGTGCAAACGATGATAGGCCGCGCCCGTGGCCGTGATGAGTGGGCCCTGATCCAGCTCCTGGTTGTACCAACCGCTCTTCAGTGGCGCTTCGCCAGCGAACACGACGACAGGGAGGTGGGCGCGCACGGCTGCGGGGAGCGCCGTCGCCAGTTGCGTCACGCCCGGCCCGCACGTGACGGTCGCCACGCCCACGTCGCCGCTCTTCCGCGCGTACGCCATGGCGGCCGCGACCGCGCAATGCTCGTGCCTCACGTAAATCATGCGGCAGCCCAGCGCGGCCAACCGCGCGGCCCAGTTCATGTTCGCGTCCCCGAGGAGCGCGAAGCACGTTTGCACCCCTTCCTGCGCGAAGGCCTTCGCGAGGACGTCGTAGACGCGGGGCTTGGCGTCGTTCTTCATGGTTGCAATTCCGCATCAAGGATACCGGTAACCCCGATTCTAGAGCCTGAGCTCCGCGAGTCGAGCGGATGGTCCCATTCCCGCAAACATGTCCCTACAACAGTGCTGGCAAGAGCTTCGCGCGTCGTTCGACTCGCGGCCAACGTTTCCGCCGAATCGACCCGGAACAATGCGCGCCGGTCATTTCATGTGATGCCTAACGACCGAGTTGAGCGGCCGGCCACGATGGCTGTGCCGCGGCCAGACGCGGCCCACGATGCCTCACGGTCCGCTCGAACGCGTTGTTAGGCCTCAAAGACGTACCCCATTAGATGATCGTCGACTGCAACGCCATCGATGATATAGGCACGCCGCCTGAGTCCTTCGAATTTGAACCCGAGACGCTCAGAGGGAAACTGAGAGGAGCGTTAGACGGAAGGGGATGATGCTGGACAGCTAGTTGGCGGAAGGTGTGAGATTCGAACTCACGAGAGGCTTGCACCTCTGCCGGTTTTCAAGACCGGTGCCTTAAACCACTCGGCCAACCTTCCCCGTTGACTAAGCAATTCTCTCTTATTGCCGGTTTTGGTGCGCACGTAACCTGAAGGTTAGGGCCAACCTTCCGTCCGCGCGATTCTAGTCCACCCGCGGCTGTCGCAGCGACGGCTAGCCGAACATCTTGTCGTAGATGTCGAGGTCCGCGCGATAGCAAGCGCACGAGGCTTTCTCGAGGCCCGGGCGGTCGAGGACCGTGAGGTGGCCACGCGAATAGCGGATGAGCTTGGCCGCCTGCAGGGCGCTCGCGGCCTTGGTGATGCCGACACGGCGCACGCCAAGCATGAACGCGAGGAATTCGTGCGTGATGTAGAACGTCGCCGAATGGGCGCGGTCGCCGGTCATGAGGAGCCAGCGGGCGAGGCGCGCTTCTACGACGTGGAATCGATTGCATCCCGCGGTCTGCCCGAGCTGCGCCATCCTCACGTAGGAGTAGCGACCAACCGCGCGCTGCAGCGGGACGCTGCGCCGCAGCTCCGACTTGAAGCGCGCCGCCGTCATGCGAAGGGCAGCGCCCTCTCCCTGCACCAGCGCGCGAAATTCGGAGATCCCCACGCCGAACGCGACCGGCAGGCCGAACATGCCCTCGTCGCCGACCAGCGCCACCTCGATGCACGAAGCGCCCATCGGCGTGAGAAGGGAGATGAAACTGGTCGTCGGGAAGTGGACGTGACCGAGCGGCTCACCCGCCTCAGCGAGGATCTCCTCGAAGGCGAGGTCGACCCGCGTGCAGCCATCGACCATGCGCTCGCGATCCTTGCGAGGCATCGACCCCAGCAGGCGGTTCGCTTTCGAAGGGTCCGGAGACGGCACGCCAATCCTTCACTCATGAAAACCAAGCTTGAAGATAGGCGTTGCGCGGTAACCTGTCTGGGCGGTAGCGAACATACACCGCAAAAAGCCTATTGGCGGTGCAGGTAAGGCAGCAGCCGGTCGGTCTCCTTCTTCACGACCGCGTAGCACTCGCACGAAAGGCCCTCGAGGTGGTCGCGGTCGAGCACCTTGATGTGTCCCCGGCGATAGCGGATGACCCCGGCGTCCTGGAGCTTGCCCGCGGCCTCGGTCACGCCCTCGCGACGCACGCCGAGCATGTTGGCGATGAGCTCCTGGGTCATCACGAGCTCGTCGCCGTGCAGCCGGTCGAGGCTGAGGAGGAGCCAGCGGCACAGCTGCTGGTCGACCGAGTGGTGGCGATTGCAGACGGCGGTCTGCGCCATCTGGGTGATCAACGCCTGGGTGTAGCGCAAGAGCAGGTGCTGCATCGCCCCGCCGCGCCCGAACTCGGTCTTGAGCGCCTGCCCCGGCAATTGAAAGAAATTTCCGGCACTCTGCACCACCGCGCGGCTGGGCGTCGTCTCCCCCCCCATGAAGAGCGATATGCCGACGACTCCCTCGTCACCCACGACCGCGATCTCCGCGGAAGATCCGTCCTCCATCACGTAGAGAAGCGAGACGATGGAGTCCGTCGGGAAGTACACGTGATCGAGGTGCCGGCCCGGCTCGTAGAGGACGTGGCCGAGATCCATGTGCACGGGCCGCAAATGGGGCCGCAACCGCTTCAGCTCCGTCGCGGGGAGCGCCGCGAGGAGGAGGTTCTTCCTGGGATTGGGAACCGGGTTGGCCATGGCCCAGTATAGGCTCTTGCGCCGCGGGACCGTGCGCCAGCGCACACAGGAAACCCCTTGAAACCGGGCGGAACGTCCCATACTCTAACAAGGCGGTCGATTTCGGCCGCGAACTCGCTCCAAAGGAGACACCATGCTTCCCGATTCCCCGATGTTGGCGCCGGGCCAAACTGCGTCGCCGACGCTCGCCCTCGCCCAGAACCGGGTGTTGCGCAACACCTATGCGCTGCTGGCGCTTTCCATGGTGCCGACGATATTCGGCGCCTGGCTCGGCGTTCAGGTCAACTTCAGCTTCTTCGCAACGCACCCCGCGATCGGCTTCATGGCCTTCCTCGCGATCGCGTTCGGCTTCATGTATGGCATCGAGAGGACCAAGAACAGCGGCTGGGGTGTGGCGCTCCTCCTCGGCTTCACCTTCTTCATGGGCCTCATGCTGTCGCGGATGATCGGGGCGGTGCTCGGCCTCGGCAACGGGGCGAGCCTCATCGCCCTCGCCTTCGGCGGCACCTCGGTCATCTTCGTCTCGATGGCCACGCTCGCCTCGACAGTGAAGCGCGACCTGTCGGGAATGGGCAAATTCCTGTTCGTCGGCGTGATCATGCTCGCGCTCGCGATGTTCGCGAACATCTTCCTGCAGCTTCCGGGGATGATGATCGCGCTCTCGCTCATCGCGATCGCGATCTTCTCGGCGTTCATGCTCTACGACGTGAACCGGATCGTGACGGGCGGCGAGACCAACTACATCACCGCGACGCTCGCTCTCTACCTCGACGTCTACAACGTCTTCGTGAATCTCCTCGCCATCCTCGGCATCACCGGGGGCAGCAGCGACTGACGTTTCTCTCGCGCCAATTCGAAGGGCGGCCTCGGCCGCCCTTCTTCTTGGAAATTGGTGTCAGGTACGAATTTCCTACCGCTCGAAGAGCGCTATCGATTCCACGTGCCCGGTGTGCGGGAACATGTTGACGACGCCGGCCTTCGACAGGCGGTAGCCCTTCACGTGGACGAGCACGCCCGCGTCCCGGGCGAGGGTCGCGGGGCTGCACGAGACGTAGACGATCCGCGACGGGCCGTCGGCGGGAAGCTCCTTGCAGATGTCGAGCGCGCCGTCGCGCGGCGGATCGATGAGAAGCTTGTCCACGTGCCCGAGACGCTTCAACGCGCCCGCCGCGTCCGTGTAGAGGTCGTGCGCGACGAACTGCGCGAGCTCCTCGAGGCCGTTCAGCTTCGCATTCTCCCCGGCGCGAGCGACGAGCGCCGGCGAGCCTTCCACGCCCAGCACCTTCGCGCCGCGCGTCGCGAGCGCGAGGGTGAAGTTGCCGATGCCGCAGAAGAGGTCGCCCACGCTTTCGCCGGAGCGCGCATCGAGCAGGTCGACCGCCCGCCTCACCAGCACGCGGTTCACGTCCGCGTTCACCTGCGTGAATTCGGTGGGGCGATAGCGCAGCGACAGCCCGAACTCGGGAAGCCGGTAGTCGAGCGCCGGCGCCTCGAGCGGATGGAACGGATGGGCCGTCTCGGGGCCCTTGGGCTGCAGCCACCACTGGATGGCGTGGCGATCGGCGAACGCGCGCAGCTTCGCGGCGTCCGCCGCGGGGATCGGTTCCAGGTGGCGCAGCACGAAGATCGTGACGTCCTCGCCCACCGCGAGCTCGATCTGCGGCATGCGCTCGCGAAGCTCCATCGAGGTGAACATCTCCCGAAGCTCCGGAATGAGCGCGGACACCGATGCCGGCAGCACCTCGCACGAGGCCGTGTCGGCGACGAAGCTCGAGCGGCGCTCGTGGAAGCCGACGAGCACGCCGCCCTTCTTCGCGACGTAATGCACCGAGAGGCGCGCGCGCGTGCGATAGCGCCATGCGGGGCCCGACACGGGCGGCAGCATCAGCTCCGGCGCCACCTTGCCCAGCCGCGCGAGGTTGTCCTCGAGGACCCGCTGCTTCGCCGCGACCTGCGCGGCAGGATCCACATGCTGCATCGCGCACCCGCCGCAGATCCCGAAGTAGCGGCAGCGCGGAGTCACCCGCAGCGAGCTCTCGCGAAGCACCTGCGTCACGGTGCCGAGGTCGAAGTTGCCGCGGCTGCGGCGCCTGGTGAACTCGACGGTTTCGCCCGTCACACCGCCGTCGATGAAGGTGACCTTGCCGTCGACGTGCGCGACCCCGACTCCCTCGTGGTCGATCGACTCGATGAAGGCTTCACTCACCTCGACGCTACTGGCACTGCGACGTGGGCGAGGAGAACGCCTCCCGCTGGATCTGCTTCGTCACCTGCACGCCATTCACGGAATAGACGACGGATCCGGAATTGCCGTTCGTGAAATTGAAGGTCATCGTGCCCACGGCGGTCGGCGTGTTCGTGAACCACGGGCTCGCGTTGAACGCAGGGCCGGTGGTCGCGTAGAGCGTGCCGCTGTAGGCGCCCGCCGTGTTCAGGTCGGCGCGGGGGAGGACGAACCACTTCCCCTGCCCCGAGGCGTCGTACGTGAAGAGCGTCGCGAAGACGATGCTCCCGTGCTGCACGACGTTGATGCCCCATCCCGGCTCGTCCGGATTCCACCAGAGGTCCTGGTAGTTGGTCGCGCTCGACCGGTCGGTGGTGGTGAAGGTGCACACCGGCGACGTGAAGAACTGCTCCCGCGTGATGGCTTTGGTGACCGGGACGCCGTTCACGGAATAGCTGAGCGTCCCGTTGCTTGCATCGGAGAATGCGACCCGCATCGTGCCGACCTGGGTCGGCGTCATCGCGGTCCATGGCACCGCGTTGAACGCGGGCCCCGTGGTGCGATAGAGCGGGCCCGAGAAGGAGCCGTCGGACTCAAGGCTCCCATGAGCCATCACGAGCCACATCGGCGCACCGCCGAAGTCGTAGGTGAAGAGCGTCCCGAAGACGATGTTGCCCTGGTGATTGAGGTTGAGCCCCCATCCCGACTCGGCCGCGTTCCACCAGAGGTCGGTGTAGTTGGGCGGCAGCGGCGTCGCGCCGAGGTTCAGCGTATAGGCGCCGGTTCCCGTCGCGTCGAAATGCGCGACCTGCACGTAGTAGGTGCCGGCCGCCAGCGGGCGCGTGATGCCGAAGTTGAGGTTCGTGTGGCCCGCCGACGTGTCCTCGTCGTCGTTGGCCTCGATGGCCACGCCGCTCGCGTCGAGGATCGCGCCGACGGTGTCGAGCGAGCCCGTGGTGTACGCGTGCACGGTCGATGGCTGGGCGAGCGAGAAACGGAAGACGTCGACGTCGCCCGCGTAGTCGATGTGCTTCCCGGCAAGCACCAGCGGCGAGGTGCGCAGGTCGAGAGGCCTGTCGACACCGTTCGGATCGGTCACCGGCGCGTTGAACAGATCGAGCGCGCGATTCGGCGCGTCGTCGGGGGCCTGGGACGGGGTCGCTCGAATGTAGGCATCGATCTCGGGCTCGAAGATCTCGAAGCGGCTGTAGATCCCCTGCTCGTCGAGGTCCGTGCAGCTCAGGCCGCCCGGCGAGTTCTTGATGGTGGTGCCGCTCAATACCCCGCGCAGCTCGAGGCTCGAGCCGTTCAGCACGAAGATCCCCGAGCCGCTCGAGCCGTGCTCGATGATGCCGGTCGAATAGTTCACCGCATACATGTCCTGCGGGCGGCCGCTGATGCGCACCTGGTCGGCGACGGTACCCAGCGCGAGCCGCGACGTGTCGCCGCTCGGATGGCTCAGGCTCACGAAGGACGTCCCGTTCGCCACGGCGGCACGGTTCCACGCGGAGAACACCACGCCCGACGGCAGGTTGCCGTTCAGGCGCACGAGGGTCGAATCGACGTTGTAGTTCTCGAACACGATCTGCGAGCCGCCGGCCACCTGCGTCGCCGCGGGATTCACGCCGCCGCCCGTGCACGAGCTCGCCTCGTAGAACCAGAATGTGGAAAGGCTCGCAGCCGACGCCGCGTTGTTGATGCAGTGGTTCGCGGTGATGAGGAACGGCGCGGGAAAGAGCGGGCTGTTGAGGAGCGTGCCGGTGCAGACGAACTGGCCGCCCATGTCGGTGAACAGCACCTTCGCGATCGATTTCTTGCGCTCGAGGATCGCCGCGTCGATCGTCGCCTGGCCCGTGGAGCACATCGTGGAGACGGTGCAAGTGCCCGCCGCCTTCGGGGTGAAGGGCGAGTCGGTGAAATGCGCGATCGCCGCCACGCTCACCGCGTCGACGGAAGGCAGCACGGAACTGAACAACTCGATCAGCTGCGACGAGCCCTCGGTCCACGGCGTCCACGCTTCGTTGCCGAGCTCGGGATCGATGCGCATGGATTCGATGCGATTGCCGTCGCTGCCCTGCGCGCGCACCTCGAAAGCGCCGGGCACCGTGCCGAGCACGAGCCTTGCGCGAATGCCGAGCGCCGAATCCGATGAGACGGTGAATCGCGCGGCGTAGCCGCCGAGCACTCGATTCCAGGTCACGACGCGCGGCGCTTCGGCGATCTCGCGCACGTCGCCGACGCGCACCGGGCCCCAGGGCTCTTGCGATGTCGCTACCGCGGCCTTCTGCTTCTGCGGAGCCGCCAGCGACACGAGCGCGTCGGGCTTGAGCGTGGGCGCGCGAAACGTCGCGGGCACGGCCGCGGCTCCTTCGAGCATGCGCGAAGGCATCTGCATCGCGGGCCCGGCCATCGCGAAGAGCGGCAATGCGAATGCGAAGAGCGCGAAGAATCGTGAACTCATGTTTCGACCCGCAACCGAGATGACGACATTGTGCCCGACTCACGCCGCCGATTGGGGATTTATCGTGAATTTTCAGTAGCTTATGGTATCATAGCAGAGCCGTTTGCGCGCTTCGACCCGTTTTCCTTGAGATCGCCAAGTCCTTGATCAGATTCTGCAATTCCTGCGGCGCGGCGACCGTGCAGCGTGTCCCCGAAGGCGACACTTTCACGCGCGCTGTATGCGACGCGTGCGGCATCGTCCACTATCAGAATCCGAAGATCGTCGTGGGCTGCCTGCCCGCCCATGGCGATCGAATCCTCATCTGCAAGCGCGCCATCGAGCCGCGCTACGGGTTGTGGACCCTTCCGGCGGGCTTCATGGAGAACGAGGAGTCGGCATCGGAAGGCGCGGCGCGCGAAGCGCTCGAGGAAGCCAACGCGCGCGTGGAGATCGAGGACCTCTACACCGTCTACTCGATTCCGCACATCAGCCAGGTGTACATGATGTTCCGCGCGCGATTGCTCGACACCGATTTCTCGCCGGGCACCGAGAGTCTCGAGGTGAAGCTCGTGACCGAGGCCGAGATTCCCTGGGACCAGATCGCGTTCGCGATGGTGAAGCGAACGCTCGAGCACTATCTCGAGGATCGCAAGCGCGGCGTATTCGTCCCGCGCTTCGGCGACATCCGTCCCCCGCAGCGCTAGGAAATTGGTGTCAGGTACGCATTTCGCGTGCGCCGGCCCGCCGGCGTTCTCCGGCGAAATGTGTACCTGACACCAATTTCCGCTCTCACGCGACCTGCAGCACTTCCTTTTCGGCGATCACGAATACCTGGTCGCCCTTGCGCGGCAACACCTCGGCGCTGCCGGTGAAGGCGCCGAATGCAGGCAGGACGCCGAAGCGCGAGCCGAACCAGAAGCACGGAAGCCTGAGGGATTTCTCTCCGTCGGCCGAGAGGCGCACCGCGGGATGGATGTGCCCCGCGAGCGCATAGCCGCCGCGGCTCGCGCCGGGCTCGTGGTTGAGGATGAACGGGCCGAGGGATTCGCCCGCCTCGACGCAACGCACGCCCCACGCGTCGGGCGGATCGCCCGCCTTCTTGTCGTGGTTGCCGCGCACGAGCGTGAGCTCGAGGCCGCGACGCGCGTTGCGCCATTCGCCGAATCGCCCGAAGGTGCTCGCCGCGCGTCCCTCCCGGCTGTGCAGAAAGTCTCCGAGAAAGACGACCCGCGAAGCGCGCGTCTTGTCGATCGCGCGGCCGAGGCGCTCGACATTCTCCGTGGTCGTGCCCGAAGGAAGCGGGATCCCCGCGCGGCGAAAGCTCGCGGCCTTCCCCAAATGGAAATCCGCCACGAAGAGCGCCTTCTTCGCCGGCCAGAACACGACCTTCTCCGCGAGGAGGATGAGCTTCTCTCCGGCCACCAGGCACTCGATCCGATCACCCAAACAGCAAGCCCTGCTCGTCCGGATCCATGGGTGCTGCCTTGTCGTACTCGAGCTGCATGCGGCGCACGCGATCGGCGAGCTTTTCGCTGGTGAGCTTCTCGCGGAAGCGCGACACCATGATGGGAAACGCGAATGGCGAGGGCTTGTGCGTCTGGCGCACGAGGACCTGCGTCGTCGCCATGCGCCGCAGCCCCTCGGAGAGCCGCGAGAACTCGAGCTGGCGCTCGAGCACCTCCCGCTCGGCCTGGCCCAGCAGCGGATTCGAAGGATCCCAGCGCGCGAACACTTCGTAGATGAGGCCGCTCGTCGCCTGCACCTGGCGATTGGTCTTGGGCTGCCCCGGATAGCCCTGGAACACGAGGCCCGCGACGCGCGCGATCTCGCGGAACTGGCGCTTCGAGAGCTCGGCGGCGTTCAGGCTCGCGAGCATGTCCGCCAGCAGGTTCTCCATCGACAAGAGCCCGCCCTTCAGCAGCGGCCCCAGCTCGAAGCGCTCGCGCGACATCAGCTCGAAGCCGTAGTCGGTGAAGGCGAGCGAGAAGGTCTGCGCCTTGTTGCGCGCGATCCGATACGCGAGCAGCGCCGACAGGCCCAGGTGCACGCTGCGGCCCTCGAACGGATAGAAGAAGATGTGGTGGCCCTCGCGCGTCTCGGTCTGCTCGACCAGCATCTCGTGGCGCTTGGGCACGCGCGACCACGAGTTCTGGAGCCTCAGCAGCCGCGCGACCGCCTTCATCTCCGGCTCGCTCTCGCGGCCTTGAACGTGCAGCTCGAGGAGCTCGCGGATCCCCTCGGAGACTTCGCTCGAGAGCGGGCAGCGGCCGCCGTCCCATCGCGGGATCACCGCCGAGCCAGGCTTGCCGGGCCTCACGTACGCCGTCATGTTCTCCACGCGAAGGAACTCGAGAAGGTGGCCCGCGAAGACGAAATTGTCGCCGTGGGATAGCCGCGCGATGAATGACTCCTCGACGTTCCCGAGGCGCTTGCCGCGCATGTAGCGCACGTCCACCGCGGCATCGGAGACGATGGTGCCGATCGACATGCGATGGCGCCTCGCGATCGCCGAATCCTTCACGCGATAGACGCCGTCCTCGTCGCGCACCACCTTGCGATAATCGGGATACGCCTTCAACGCGTCGCCGCCCCGCGTCACGAAGTCTAGCGCCCATTGCCACTCGGCATCTGTCAGGTCGCGGTATGCGCGGGTGCTGCGCACTTCCGCTTCCATCTCATCGATGAAGCCTTCGCCCGTCGCGATGGTGACGAGGTGCTGCGTGAGCAGGTCGAGGGGACGATCGACCGGATGCCGCGATTCGATGCGCCCCGCGAGCGCGGCGCGCCGCGCGGCGGCGGCCTCGACGAATTCGAGCGCATGGGAGGGCACGCACGTCACGCGGCTCACCTGCCCCGGCGCGTGCCCCGAGCGTCCCGCGCGCTGCAGCAACCTCGCCACGCCCTTGGGGCTTCCGATCTGCAGCACGCGCTCCACCGGCGAGAAATCGACGCCCAGGTCGAGGCTCGATGTCGCGACGACGGCCTTGAGCTTGCCTTCCTTCAACCCGTTCTCGACCCATTTGCGAACGTCGCTGTCGAGGGAGCCGTGGTGCAGGCCGATCAATCCCGCCCATTCGGGCCGCGCCTCGAGCAGGCCCTGGTACCAGAGCTCCGCCGAAGAGCGCACGTTGGTGAAGACGAGCGTCGAGCGCGACGACTCGATCGCCTCGACCACGTGATCGAGCATCACCAGCCCCAGGTGCCCCGCCCACGGAAAGCGCTCGACGTCGGGCGGGATGAGCGTGTCCATCGACACCTTCTTGTCGCTCGCGCCCTTCACCACGCGGCGCCGGGACACTCCCGGGATCAACCGCTCCAGCGCCTCGTCGATGTTGCCGAGCGTCGCCGACAATCCCCACGTGCGCAGTTGCGGATTCCATCGCCGCAGGCGCGCGAGCCCGAGCTCGG
>JADGRS010000030.1 GCA_017880705.1 Burkholderiales bacterium | reverse complement strand
TGGGGCGGTTGCCCGAAGCGCACGCCGTCGAGGCACAGGTCGTGAATCATGCCGAGAGTCTCGGGCTGTCGATGGTAGGTCGCGTATATGTCCAGCGGGTTGTACGGCGCCTCGTACGAGAAGGGCGCCTCGATGACCGGCGCGCTTCCCGGCGCCATGAGGGCGAGCTTTCGGTAGAACTCCGGCGGGGCGAACCTTGGGTCGCCAAGTTTGGCCACCAACCAGCGATAGCGGTAGTCCCAGTGATAGTCCATGTGCCCGTACCAGATGCCCAGCCGCGCGACCTGGGCGATGGCGGGAGTCGCATAGAGATAGGCCACCGATAGCAGGGCGGCCATGGTCCACGCCGCACTCTCGGTGCGGGAGCGGAAGACGGCCCGAACAATGCTCATCACTCCGATGCAGCCGAAAAGGAGCATCAGCGGCTGCATCGGCAGCTGGTAGCGTGCGAAGGCCTGGCCAACCTGCAACCACGCGGCACCGGAAAGCGTGAGCATCCCCGCCGGCAGGGTGGCGAGGAGCAGGAGGTAGAGGGCCAGCCGCGGATCGCGCAAGAACAAGGACACGACGCCCCACGCCGCGAGCACGCAGGCAAACACCATGATCGGAGTGGGAAGGCCGCCCCAGAAGAGCGCCAGCATGCGCTCCCACGTATCGAAATTGGGTTGATCTCCGCCGGCCTTCGCCGCGAGTGATTCACGGTCCTTGATGAGCGGCGCGGCCAGCAGCAACGCCATGGCCCCGGCGACGACAGCCCCCAGCGCGAGCGACCGCGACGAGGGACGCGGCTGAACGTCCCCGGGGACCAAGACGTCCTCGAAGAACACGAAGAGGCATGCGATGGCCGCGTACATGCCGGAGATCGGATGAAACCACGCCGAGAGCGCGGCGGTAATCGCCGCGCAAGCGGCCAGCTTGCGCGAGCGCCGCGTACGCCAACGCCAAATCGCGGCGACGCAAAGCACGACAAGGAGGAGCGTGATCGCGTAGGGCCTCGCGAAACGCGACCACATCACCAGGAAGGGCGCTCCGGACACGAGGAACGCGAAGAGCGCCGCGGCCGGAGCATCGTCGGTTGCGCGCCATGCAAGCCACGCCGAAACCGGCACCACCACGATTCCGCAGGCGATCTGGAGCGCGCGCATGCGCCCTTCGGCAAGGCCCACGGTGTCGGACATCGCCTTGTATAGGAGGGTCATCGGTATCGAATGGTCCGCCACCCCGAAGGTACGGAAGATGTTTTCGTAGGAAGCCGAAACCAGCTTGTGAATGGCGTGCCATTCGTCGTCGATCACGACTTGCGTCGTGATGCCGTAGGTGCGCAACCAGATCGCAAGCAAGGTCGCCAGCGCCACGGCGACCAGAAAGCATGCACGCGATTGAGAGGGGGCCGGTTCGATTGCCATGCCCGGCTATGCGAGCGATCGCATCGCGCGCTCGAGGCCGGAGACGGTGACGGGAAACATGCGGTCCTCCAGGATGCGCTGCACGTTCTGGATGGAGGTGGTCCAGGTCCAGTGCTCTTCGGGCACGGGATTCAACCACGCGGCGCGCGGCCACGCGCGCAGCAGGCGCGCGAGCCATTCGCGGCCGGACTCGTCGTTCCAGTGCTCGACGCTGCCGCCGGGCTGCTCGAGCTCGTAGGGGCTCATCGACGCGTCGCCGACGAAGATCAGCTTGTAGTCGTGCCCGTACTTGCGCATCACCTCGACGGTAGGGATGCGATCATGGCGGCGCCGGTTGTCCTTCCACACGGACTCGTAGACGCAGTTGTGGAAATAGAAGTGCTCGAGGTTCTTGAACTCGGTGCGCGCCGCGGAGAAAAGCTCCTCGACCGCGCGGATGTGGTCGTCCATCGAGCCGCCCACGTCGAGGAAGAGGAGAACCTTCACCGCGTTGTGGGGCAGCGCCATCATCTTCAGGTCGAGCCACCCCGCGTTCTTCGCGGTCGAGCGGATGGTGCCGTCGAGGTCGAGGACCTCCGGCGCTCCGTCCCGCGCAAACCTGCGCAGCCTGCGCAACGCCATCTTGATGTTGCGGACCCCGAGCTCGCGATCGGTGTCGTAGTCGCGGAACTCGCGCTTGTCCCACACCTTCACCGCGCTGCGGTTCCTCCCGCCCTCCTGCCCGATGCGAATCCCCTCGGGATTGAACCCGTACGCGCCGAAAGGCGACGTTCCCGCGGTGCCGATCCACTTCGAGCCGCCCTGGTGGCGGGCCTTCTGCTCCGCGAGGCGCTCGCGCAGCGTCTGCATGAGCTTCTCCCATCCGCCGAGGGCCCCGATCTTCGCCTTCTCCTCGTCGGTGAGCCACTTCTCCGCCACCTTCCTCAGCCAATCGGCGGGAATCTCCGTCACGATCGCGTCGGGAAGCGCCTGGACGCCCTTGAAGTACGCCGCGAACGCGACGTCGAAGCGATCGAAGTACGCCTCGTCCTTCACGAGGCACAGGCGCGAGAGCGTGTAGAAATCGTCGACGCTGCCGTAGACGACGCCCTTGTCGAGCGCTTCCAGGAGCGTCAGGAACTCCTTCACGCTCGCCGGCACGCCGGCCTTGCGGATCGCGAAGAAGAAATCGAAGAGCATCAGGTCTTCGGGACGGCGACGGCCTCGAGGAGCGCCTTCAGCCGGTCGAGCGCATCGCTCCAGTAGGCCTTCTGCCGCGCGACCGCGGCCGCGCTCTTGAGCCGTCCGTGCTGGACCTGCACCGAGCTCTTGTTGGCGCCCTTGGAGAAGAAGCCCACGTCGACGTCGGAGCCGCCCACGGTCCAGGTCATGCGGATCGACTTGCCGTCGGTCGAGCGCCGCACCTCGAGGGGCGCGTCGGCGAGCCAGCGCGCGCGCACCTTCGGATCGTGCCATGCGTCGTAGAGATGCTTCACCGCGATCGCCACGGTGCGCGACGCATTGGCCGCGAAGCCGTCGGCCGTCTGGTTCACGAGGCGAAGCCCGCGCGCCTGCTCGTAGCCGACGGTGACCATCTGGCTCCACCAGTCGGGCACCTCGAACTTGCGCGAGAGCATGAGCGCGATGTCCTTGTGCGGCATCGTCTTGGCGCCCGCGCGGTCGAGCACCTTCAGCCACTCGTCCCACGCGCGGCCCGTCGCGCGAAACACCGCGTCGCTGCCGACGCCGGCGTAGCGCATGCCCTTGGCGGCGAGGCTTGCGCGCGCCGCGCGTCCCGGCGGGCTCGACTTCGGGCGCCTCGCAGGGGCCTTGCGAACGCTCGGCTTGCGGATCGCCACCTTGGGGGCGGCGGGCTTGCGCCGCGAAGGGCGGCGAGTGGCGCCCTTGCGCGCCGGAGCCTTGCGAGTCGCCATCGGCTACCTCCCGCGACGCTGCAGAAAGATCAGTTGCTCGAACAGATGCACATCCTGCTCGTTCTTGAGGAGCGCCCCGTACAGCGGCGGAATGGACGCCTGGTGCCCCGGCGTGCGCAGCGCCTCCGGCGGTATGTCCTCGGCGAGGAGGAGCTTCAGCCAATCGAGGAGCTCCGAGGTCGAGGGCTTCTTCTTCAGGCCGGGCATCTCGCGGATCTCGAAGAACACCTCGAGCGCCGCCTGCAGCAGCTTCTTCTTGATTCCCGGGAAGTGGACGTCGACGATCGCCTGCATCGTGTCCTCGTCGGGAAAGCGGATGTAGTGGAAGAAGCAGCGCCGCAGGAAGGCGTCCGGGAGCTCCTTCTCGTTGTTCGACGTGATGAAGATGATCGGCCGGTGGATCGCGCGCACCGTCTCCCGCGTCTCGTAGACGTAGAACTCCATGCGGTCGAGCTCGCGCAGGAGATCGTTCGGAAACTCGATGTCGGCCTTGTCGATCTCGTCGACGAGAACCACGGCCTGCTCGGGCGAATCGAACGCCTGCCAGAGGACGCCCTTCAATATGTAGTTGGCGATGTCGCCCACGCGCTCGTTGCCGAGCTGCGAATCCCGCAGCCGCGAGACCGCGTCGTATTCGTATAGGCCCTGCTGCGCCTTGGTGGTCGACTTGATGTGCCACTGGTACAGGGGCTTGCCCAGCGCGCTGGCCACCTCCTCGGCGAGCATCGTCTTGCCGGTTCCGGGCTCTCCCTTGATAAGCAGGGGGCGCTCGAGCGTGATCGCGGCATTCACCGCGAGCTTGAGGTCGTCGTCGGCGACGTAGGTTTCGGTGCCCTGGAACTTCATCCCGAAATTATACCCGCGGCGATTCGACCCTTTTTGCCGCGGCTCACGTTTACACCTCCAGACCCACAACGGAGGTGTCCCATGCAGAAGCTTCGCCCGCTCGTCCATTGTGTCGCAGGCGCATTCGCGACCGCGGCCCTCGCCGCCCTTCCCGGCGCCGCGCTCGCGGCGACCTCGCTCACCATCTACTCGAGCGCCCAGCCCGGAACGCTCGATCCGCGCACCTTCATGAGCGGCGGAGAGTCCGGCATCGTGCCCGGTTACGCGACGGTGCGCGAGGAGCGCTCCTTCGACTTCAAGGCCGGCCGCAACCAGCTTCGCGTAAGCGACGTCCCGGCCCTCATCGATCCGACCACGGTCGCCTTCGTGTCGCTTCGCGATCCGAAGGGAACGCGCGTGGTCGAGCAGAATTTCGAGTTCGACCTCACCAGCACGGCGAAGCTGCTGTCGCGCTACATCGACCGCGACATCACCGTCGAGCAGTCGCGCGGCTCGCAGCTGGAAGCGATCACGGGCACGCTCGTCTCGACCCAGGGCGGCCTCGTGCTGAAGCAGCCCGACGGCAGCGTGCGCATCGTGAGCGAGCACTCGGGCGTAAGGCTTCCGGGGATTCCCGGAGGCCTCATCAGCAAGCCCACGCTCGCCTGGGACATCGACGCGTCCACGCCTGGAGCGCAGGCGGCGCGGTTCAGCTACCAGACGGGCGGCATGACGTGGTGGACCGACTACAACCTCACGTATTCGGAGCCGAAGCCCGGCGCGTGCCGCGTCGACGTGGCCGCGTGGGTGACGATCGTGAACCAGTCCGGCGCGGCTTTCGCGGACGCGTCCGTGAAGCTCATGGCGGGAGACGTGCAGCGCGCCCGTCCGCGCGCCTACGGCATGGTGGACCAGGCCATGGCGGCGGCGCCCGCCATGAGGAAGGCCGAAGGGTTCCAGGAGAAGGCCTTCTTCGAATACCACCTCTACACGCTGGGACGTCCCACGACGCTCTCCAACAACGCGACCAAGCAGATCGAGCTCTTCCCCATGGCCGCCGCCGTCGGTTGCGAGAAGACGCTCGCCTACAACGGCCAGGGTGCGATATACCCGTACGACACGCCCATGACCGACCGCGCCTTCGGCGTGCGCTCGGCGAAGAAGGTGGACGTGCTCCTGCGCGTGAAGAACGCGGCTGCGAACGGGCTCGGCGTGCCCCTTCCCGCAGGCAGGATCCGCGTGTCGAAGCTCGACGCCGCGGACGGCAACCTCGAGTTCGTCGGCGAGGACCTGATCGACCACACCCCGCGCGACGAGACGGTGCAGGTGCGCCTCGGCTCCGCGTTCGACGTGGTGGGAGAGCGCAAGCAGCTCGACTTCCGCATCGACACGGCCGCGCGCTGGATCGAGGAGGACATCGAGGTGGCGCTGCGCAACCAGAAGCCCGACGAGGCGGTGACGGTGCAGGTGCGGGAGAACCTCTACCGCTGGAGCAACTGGACGGTGCTGCGCAAATCCCAGGAGTTCACGCGCGAGGATGCACGCACGATCGTCTTTCCCGTGCGAGTGGCCGCGAAAGCGCAGGCGACCGTGCGCTACACGGTGCGCTACACCTGGTGAAGCGGCGTGTCAGGACTTCTGGATCACTCCACAGGCGATGCGCGGACCCGCGTTCCCGGTCGGCTGGGTCGCGTAATCGTCGGGATCCCGATGGACGATGAGGCCCCTGCCCACGAGGTCCGCGTTGGCGCCGCCAATGGAGACGCCCTTCAGCTCGAACGATGCCGAAGCGTTGCCGTAGGCGTCGGACCTGATGCTCGGCATGTCGCCCGCGTGATGTTCCCCGGACTGCGGGCCGTGGGGCTTGCCCGACGGATTGAAGTGGCCGCCGGCGCTCATGCCGTCGCCCGAGGTGCAATCGCCCTTCTCGTGCACGTGGAAACCGTGCTCGGCGTTCGGCTTGAGCCCCGAAAGCGTCGCGTGCACGCGCACCTCGTCTCCGTCCTGCGTGAAGGAAACCGTGCCGCGAGCCGAGTTGCCCTTGGTGGGCTCAAGATTCGCGAAGGCCGCGGACGGGTCCATGTGCTTCATGTGCTGCATCGAGCAACCGGCGGCGAGCGCCGCGCCGATCGACAACAGGACTAGCTGGTTCTTCATCGCGATCTCCGTTTCACGTCGTCACTTCTTCTTGGCATCCACCGGCGTATCGTTGCCCTTGGGCGGTGTGTTGCCTGCGGGCGTCATCGCGCCCTTCTCGTGGCCCTGCGACGACGTTCCGGCCTTCGCGGGAGCGGGCATCAACTGCGGCGGGGTCACGGCGGCGACCGGCGTCGGCTTCGGGATGGGCTTGCCCATCTTCTTCATGTTCCCCTGGAAATTCTTCACGGCCTTGTCCTCGGCCGCGGCCTGGTCGGCCTTGCCCTTCTCGGCGGCGACGGCGTCCTTCGCCTTCTTGTCCTCGGCGGCGGCCTTGGCCTTTTCGTCGGGCGGCGGAGGCGGAGGAATCTTCGCCCATGCCGCGCCCGTGCCGAGCGTGAATGCGAGCAGCGCCCCAGCGATCGTCATGCGCTTCATGGTTCAGTCTCCCGTGGCCGGTTGCGGCGCGCCCGCGATCTTCTCGGGACGCTTGCCCGCTTTCACTTCCTGGTACCAGAGGGCGTGGTGCTCCTTCGCCCACTCTTCGTCGACGTAGCCGTCCCGCATGGCGCGATAGGCGCCTTCCATTCCGAGCGTGCCGATGTAGATGTGCGCGAACGCGGCGGAGATGAAGAGCACCGCGCAGACCGCGTGCACCACGTTCGCCTGCTGCATGAGCTCCCGGCCCTGGTTCCAGTTGGGGAAGTCGAGGATGAGCCCCGTGATGCTCACGAGCGCGCCGAGGAACACGAGCCCGCCCCAGAACCACGCCTTCTCGCCCCCGTTGAAGCGTCCCGAGGGAACTTCGTGACTCCCGAACATCCCCCCCAGCTTCGTGAGCCATTCGATGTCGACCTTATGGATCATGTTGTCCTTCACGAAGATGAGGAAGGACACCACCAGGGAGAAGATGAAGAGCGGCCCCACGAAGTTGTGGACGTTCTTGCCGACGATCGTGAGCCAGGAGAAGGCCCCGTAGCCGAGCCACGGCAGGATGAGGTACTTGCCGAACAGCATGGTGATGCCGGTAAGCGCGAGGAATACGAAGCTTCCCGCCATGGTCCAGTGGGACGCGCGCTCGACTGCGTTGAAGCGCTCGATGAGGCGACCCGTCGGGCGGCCCTTGAGCTTGATCGTTCCCTTGATGAGGTAGAACACCGCGATCGCCGCGAGCACGATGACAATGAGCCAGCCGCCGTACTGCACGAGCGGCCCGTTGTGGAACACGCGCCATTCGCGGCCGGTGTGCTGGATGAGGCGATTGGTCTCGCGCCCGGGAATCGAGGCGTACTGCGGCAACTCGCTGGTGCCGTCCCAGGACGCCGGGGGATTGTTCCACCCGGGAACGGCGGTCGAGCCCTTCGCGGTCGAGACCTCCTGCGAGGGCTTCATGCCCCGCGCGGGATTGTCGGGCACCTTGCCGGTGGGCGCCGTGACGGGCGCCGCGGGAGCGGCCGCGGGCGCCTGCGCTTGCGCTTGCGCCACGGCGGCGAACGGCAGCGACAACGCCGCGCCGAGGATGAGTGCGCCGAAGCGCCGTGCGAATGCTTGCAGCATGGACCCTCCGTTATCTATTTATTGGTCTTGTTGACGTCGCCGGTACGGATGTACTCGTTCTGGCTCTGCGCGCGCGCGGCGAGCGCCTTCTCGTACTTGTCCTTGTCGCCCTTGAAGAGGTCTCCCGCATACGCCTTCGTATCCTCCTTGCCGGCGTAAGGCTTGGCCGCGTCCTGGGGAATCTCGTGGCATGCGGCGAGCGCCAACGCCGCGGCGGTTACCGCGAGCGCGCGCCTCACGACTTGCCTCCCGGCTGGTCGGCGAGCTTGGCGCTGCCCTGGTAGGCCATCGCCCATCCCCAGATCTCGTCGCCCTTGCCGCGCGTGACCACGCGCGTCTTGTAGATCGTGGTGATGACGGGCGCGTCGCCCGCGAGGAGCGCCTTGGTCGAGCACATCTCGGCGCAGGCGGGAAGCTTTCCCTCGGCGATGCGGTTGCGGCCGTACTTGCGGAACTCCTCGACGGAGTGATTCTCCTCGGGGCCTCCCGCGCAGAAGGTGCACTTGTCCATCTTGCCGCGCAAGCCGAAGGCGCCCGCCTGGGGGAACTGCGGCGCGCCGAACGGGCACGCGTAGAAGCAGTAGCCGCAGCCGATGCACAGGTCCTTGTCGTGCAGCACGATCTGGTCCTCGGTCCGATAGAAGCAATCGACCGGGCAGACCGCCATGCAGGGCGCGTCGGTGCAGTGCATGCACGCGACCGAGATCGAGCGCTCGCCCGGCAGGCCGTCGTTCACGGTCACGAGGCGCCGGCGGTTCACGCCCCACGGCACCTCGTGCTCCGCCTTGCAGGCGGTGGCACAGCCGTTGCACTCGATGCAGCGCTCGGCGTCGCAGATGAATTTCATTCTGGCCATGGTGTTCTCCTGGGTCTCTTCGTCAGGCGCGCTCGATGTTGCAGAGCGTCGTCTTGGTCTCCTGCATCATCGTGACCGAGTCGTAGCCGTAGGTCGTCGCCGTGTTCACCGCATCTCCGCGCACGATCGGCGCGGCGCCCTCCGGATACTTGTCGAGCAGGTCCTTGCCTTGCCACCATCCCGCGAAGTGGAACGGGATGAAGCTGGTTCCCGGCCCCACGCGCTCGGTGACGAGGGCCTTCACCTTGATCTGCGCGCCGGTGGGCGTCTTCACCCACACGGTGTCCCAGTATTTGATGCCGCGCTTCTCGGCGTCCTGGGTGTTGATCTCGACGAAGTTCTCCTGCTGCAGCTCGGCGAGCCACGGGTTGGAGCGGGTCTCGTCGCCGCCGCCCTCGTACTCGACCAGGCGCCCCGAGGTGAGCACGATCGGGAATTTCTCCGCGACCTTGTCCTCGACCGCCTTGTCCTGCACCTTCTTGAAGAGCGTGGGCAGGCGCCAGAAGGCCTTCTTGTCGTCGTGCGTCGGATACTTCGCGACGAGATCGGGACGCGGGCTGTAGAGCGGCTCGCGATGCTGCGGCACGCCGTCGGGAAAGTTCCACACCACCGCGCGCGCCTTCGCGTTGCCCCAGAAGTGCACGTTGTGGTTGACCATGCACACGCGCTGGATGCCTCCCGAAAGGTCGGTCTTCCAGTTCTTGCCCTCGGCCGCCTTCTGCTCGTCAGGCGTGAGCTCCACCCACCATCCGAGCTTCTTCATGAGCACGTGGTCGAATTCCGGGTAGCCGGTGGTGAGGTCGGAATCCTTCGGATACGAGCCGTCCTCGGCGAGCAGGCTCACGCCGTCCTTGGTGATGCCGAAGTTCGCGCGGAAGCATCCGCCGCCGTCCATCATCTTCAAGTCGGTGCGATAGAGCACGGGCGAGCCGGGATGCTTGATCTCGGGCTTGCCGTAGCACGGCCACGGCAGGCCGAAGTAGTCGCCGTTGATGTCGTAGCCGGTTTCCTTGTCGACCACGCTCGTCGTGCAGCGCAGCGTCTTCGGATCGAAGGCCGCCATGTTGCGCATGTGCGCCTTGAGGCGCTCGGGGGATTGGCCCGTGTAGCCGATGGTCCAGTTGCCCGCGTTGATCTCGCGCAGCATGTCCTCGGGCACCGGCTCGTCCCAGCCGTCCTTGTCCTTCACCACCTTGATGTTCTTCACGAACTCGGCGCCATAGCCGAATTTTTTCGCGAAGGCCAGCAGAATCGTCGCGTCGGGCTTCGACTCGAACAGCGGCTCGATCACCTTCTCGCGCCACTGGATCGAGCGATTCGAGGCGGTGACGCTGCCCGAAGTCTCGAACTGCGTGCAAGCCGGCAGGAGGTAGACGCCGTCCTTGCGGTCGGGCATCGCCGAGGCGGCCGTCGGATAGGGATCGACGATCACCATGAGATCGACCTTCTCCATCGCCTGCTTCATCTCGATGCCGCGCGATTGGGAGTTGGGCGCGTGGCCCCAGTAGACGATCGCGCGCAGGTTGCTGTCCTGGTCGATGAGCTCGTTCTTCTCGAGCACGCCGTCGATCCAGCGCGACACCGTCATGCCGGGCTTCTCCATCATCGCCTTGGAGGCGAAGCGGCCCTTCATCCACTCGTAGTCGACGCCCCAGACCTTGCACCAGTGCTTCCAGGCGCCCTCGATGATGCCGTAGTAGCCCGGCAGCGAGTCGGGGTTCGGGCCCACGTCGGTCGCGCCCTGCACGTTGTCGTGGCCGCGATAGATGTTGGCCCCGCCGCCGGAAACGCCGATGTTGCCGAGCGCGAGCTGCAGGATGCAGGAGGCGCGCACGAACGCGTTGCCGGTGGTGTGCTGGGTCTGGCCCATGCACCAGATGATGGTCGAGGGCCGGTTCTTCGCCATCGTCTCCGCCGCAGCGAGGACGTCGGCCTCGGAAACACCCGTCACCTCCGTGACCTTGTCCGGCGTCCACTTGGCCATGACCTCGTCGCGGACCTTGTCCATGCCGTAGACGCGGTCGTTGATGTACTGCTTGTCCTCCCAGCCGTTCTTGAAGATGTGGTGAAGCATTCCGAAGAGGAGCGCCACGTCCGTGCCGGAGCGGAAGCGGATGTACTGGTCGGCCTTGGCCGCGGTGCGCGTGAAGCGCGGGTCGGCGACGATCATCTTTGCGCCCGTCTCCTTCGCGTGCAGCGCGTGCAGCATCGATACCGGGTGCGCTTCGGCGGCGTTGGAGCCGATGAAGAACATGCACTTCGTGTTCTGCAGGTCGTTGTACGAATTGGTCATCGCCCCGTAGCCCCAGGTGTTCGCGACCCCCGCTACCGTGGTCGAGTGGCAGATGCGCGCCTGGTGGTCCATGTTGTTGGTGCCGAACATGGACGCGAACTTGCGGAACATCTGGGCGGTCTCGTTGTTGTGCTTCGACGAGCCGACCCAGAAGACCGCGTCGGGACCGCTTTCCTTGCGGATCGAGAGCAGCTTGTCGCCGATCTCGTCGATCGCCTGCTGCCAGCTGATCTTGCGGTACTTGCCGTCCACGAGCTTCATCGGGGACTTGAGGCGGTGCGAATTCTCGGTCATGCCGTGCTCGCGCACCGAGGCGCCCTTGGCGCAGTGCGCGCCGAGGTTGATCGGCGAGTCGAACACCGGCTCCTGGCGCACCCAGACGCCGTCGGTCACCACCGCGTCGATCGCGCAGCCGACGGAGCAATGCGTGCAGACGGTGCGCTTCACCACGGTGTTGCCGGTCTTCTTCGCGGCCTGCGCCTTCGCCTCGCCCACCAGGTTCAACGGCAACTGGCTCGCGAACGCGGCGGCGCCGGCCGTGAGGCCCGATCCCTTGAGGAACGCCCGCCGATCGACGGCCTTCGCGGCGAGCGCGGAAGCGGCGCGCGCGAGGGGATTGAGGGCTTCGGCCCGGCCTTCGGATTTACGCGTGAGCAGCATGTCGGCCTCCTCAGACTTCGGTGGTCTTGTAGTACTTCAGCACGTGTGGCGACGCGCGATACGCGGTCGTCGTCGATTTCTCGCCGGCTTCCGCGATGGGCGCGGCGTCCTTCGCCTTGTTGGTTGCGGTCACGACGGCGGCGGCGACTCCGGCGCCGCCCAGCCCGGCGGCCAGCAGGAACTTGCGGCGGTGGGTCGGCTTGGTGGTCTTCATCGTGGGCCTCCTGTGGCGAGACATGCGTTTAATCGAGGGAGAACGATTCGGTTTCGAGCGCGAAATACGCCGTGCCGAGCGCGGCGACCTTGCGGTAGTAGTTGGCCTTCTTCGAGCGCGCGAGCGCCTCGAAGAAGCGCCCGATGCCGGGCCCGATGTGAGCCTCGTAGAACCTGCGCTGGTCCGCGAGCGTCGCCGGGGCGCGGCCGGCGCCGCCGGCCACCAGCACGCGCATGGCATCCATGAGACCGGCGAAATGATCCTCGGGTTCCGGCGCGTCCTCGCGGCGCGCGAGGCCGAATGCGGCGAGGTCGGCCTGGATGCGCACCCGCGGATGGTCGATCGCCGGGGCCCCCGTGTAGAAGCCGGCGTAGAGGGAGACTTCGGCCTTGCCGACGCCGACGAAGAGCGCCTCGAACTCTTCCTGCGCCGCATCGGCGTCCATCGCGGACGACGCGTCGACCAGATCGCGCCACGCCGCGCCCAACGCGCTCGCCCCCGGGATCGGATCGGCGCCGGCGATGCTTTGCAGGAGCGCCCCGTCGGGCCCGCTGTGCAGCAGGCGCGCGAAGAGCGCGTAGAAATCGCCGCGGGCCGCCTCCTCGGGCGGCAGCGTGCGGTGGAGCGCGACGCGTGTTGCGAGCGCATCCATCAGGAATCGGCTCCCAGCCTCAGCACCGAGGCCTCGTTCTTGTTCGACATCATGTCGACGACGCGGCAGTCGGCGCACATCTGCAGCCGGCGCAGCGCCCCATCGCTGGAGAACATCGAATGGCCCGCGAGCCTTCCCAGCATCGCCTCGACCATCTGCTTCGTGCCGAAGGGCTTTGCGCAGCTCACGCAGTGGAAAGGCTGGGCCTCGTTCAGCACGCGGGCCTCGCGCGCCTGCGGAGTGAGGAGAAGCCGCGGCGCGAGACTGATCGCATCCTCGGGACAGGTCGCTTCGCACAGGCCGCATTGCACGCAATTGCGCTCGAGGAACTTGAGGAGGGGCTTGTCCACGCCGTCCATCAGCGCCGACACGGGGCATGCCCCGACGCACGAGAGGCACATCGTGCACCGGGCCTTGTCCACCACGACCTCGCCGAAGGGCGAGCCCGCGGGAAGGGCGATCACGTCGGCCTTCACCGGCGCGAGCTTCGCGAGGTGCTCGACCGCGAATTCGATCGCGGTGCGCTTGTCGTTGCCCAGGAGGAACGTGGCGGAAGAAGGAGGAACCTGCGCCGGCGAAAGCCTTGCGAACGCCTGCTCGAGCCGACCGGTGTCGCTCGCTTCGACGAGAGCGAAATGCGTGCCGCCGTAACCCAGACCCGCAAGGATCGCTTCCGCGATCGCCATCTGCGAGCGCAGCGCCTCGCGGTACTCGACGTCTTCGGAGCCCGCGCTGATCACCACCACCTGGTTCGCGCCGAACGCGATCGCGGGAAGCAGCAGGTCGAGACCGATCGCGGACACATGCCAGGTTTCGAGGGGCAGCGCGCGCGCGGGGAGGCCGGGTCCCGACGAGGCCCAGGCGGCGAGGAGCTCGCGCCCGTCATGGCCATTGTGGAAGACGATGCACGCGTCTTCCCCGCCGGCATGGCGATAGGCGGAAAGGAGCTGCTTCATCTGCGCGCCGCGATCCGCGACGCGGGGAAACTGGTACGACATCGCACCCGACGGACACACCGTCGAGCACGCGCCGCAGCCCATGCACAGGTGCGGATCGACCTTGACGTGGTCGCCGTCGGCAACGATGGCCTGCGTCGAGCAGATCTCGATGCAGGCGTTGCAGCCGGTGACCTGCGAGCGGCTGTGGGCGCAGATGTTCTCGCGGTAGCCGAAGTAGCGCGGCTTCTCGAACTCGCCGACGGACTGGCGAATCTCGTCGATCACGTTCTCGAGCGATCCTTCGTCGGCGGGCGCGGCGTAGTAGCCCTGGGGCGGCTGGCGCATCGCGAACCGCGGCTGCGCCGAGAAATCGAGGACGAGATCGAACTTCGCCGGCATGGGCTTCGCGGCGCCGTTCAATCCGGCGACCGTCGCGGAGAACTCGCCGAGGTATCCCGTCAACGATTCGAGGGCGCCGGTCCACGGCGTGAATTTCGCGGCGGCCCCCGGCCAGGCGTCCAGCAGCGTCACCGGAAGAGTCGCGGCGAGGGCATCGGCCGCGCGCCGCGCACGCTCGCGCGCATCGCCCGCGATCACCAGCACGTTGCCGCGGGAATGGTAGGAAACGCTCGCCACGGGATCGGGCGGAGCGAGATTGACGAGCGACGCGAGCGCGGCGAGCTTCGGCGCGCACTCCGTGGAAGGCGACGACCATCCCCGGGTCTCGAGGACAATGGGGTCGCACCGGAGCTCTTGTCCGGCGCGGGGTCCCGCGCCATGTGCGGCGGGTGAAACTTCCATTCCTACGGTCATTCGGAGTGGCCGTTTTCGCTTCCCGCGATGCATCGCGCGGAAACG
>JADGRS010000279.1 GCA_017880705.1 Burkholderiales bacterium | reverse complement strand
CCCGACGCCACTTACCTGGTCGCGCCGGAAACGGGGCGCACCATGAGCTTCGGTTCCCTGCGAAGCGCATCGCTGCGGCTTGCCGCGTTCCTCCGCCGGCAGCGTATCGAGCCGGGCCAGAAGGTCGGCCTCCTGATGCACAATGGCTACCAGACATGCCGCCTTTTCATCGGCGCCATGTACGGCGGCTATTGCGTGACGCCGCTCAACCTCCTTGCGCAGCCGTCGCAACTCCAATACGTGCTCGATCACAGCGATGTCGCACTGGTCTTCGCCTCGCCCGACCAGGTGCCGCGCCTCCAGGAAGCGCTGCAGAAGATCGAGCGGGCGATCCAGGTGGTGACCTGCGATGTCGATGCCGAGGAGTTCCTGCCTGCCTCTCCGGACGACGGCGAGCCCCTCGCTCCCATCGGCGAAGAGGACGTCGCGTTGATGATGTACACCTCCGGTACCACCGGAAAGCCGAAAGGCGTGGTGTTGTCGCACCGCGCCGTCGCTTCAGGCGGGCAATTCGTTTCCGCCGCGCACGAGCTGACGGAAGCCGATCGCGTGATGGCGGCACTTCCGCTCTATCACATCAACGCGCAAGTGGTGACCGCGGTGTCGCCTCTCGTGCATGGTGGAAGCCTCGTGCTGCCCCACCGCTTCAGCGCCTCGACATTCTGGCAGGTGGCGACGCAGCATCGCTGCACCTGGCTCAACGTGGTGCCGACGATGATCGCCTATTTGTTGAATAGCCCGGGCCCCAAGGAGTTGGGGCTCGACACGTCCGGCGTGCGTTTCTGCCGCTCGGCTTCGGCGCCCCTGCCGCCTGCCCAGCACCTCGCGTTCGAGAAGAAGTTCGGCATCGGGATCATCGAGACGATGGGACTCACGGAGACGGCGGCGCCCTGTTTTTCAAATCCGCTCGATCCGGCAAAAAGGAAGGTCGGCAGCCCCGGCCCGGCGTTCGGAAACGAGGCGAAGATCGTCGACGGCAACGGCGAGGCGCTTCCCGCGGGCAAAGCCGGCGAGATATGGGTCCGCGGGCCCAACGTCATGACCTGCTACTACAAGAATCCGCAGGAAACGCAAAGCGCGCTCACGGCCGACGGGTGGCTCCGCACGGGTGACATAGGTCATTTCGACGACGACGGCTTCGTGTTCGTCACGGGCAGGATCAAGGAGCTCATCATCAAAGGGGGTGAAAACATCGCGCCTCGCGAAATCGACGATGCTCTCGCGACTCATCCGGCGGTGAGCGAGGCTGCGGCGGCCGGCATTCCGGACGAGGTCTATGGCCAGGAAATCATGGTGTGGGTGGTCTTGCGGCCGCAGGCCACCTGCACCGAGGCGGAGCGGCGTGAACACTGCGAGCGCGAGTTGGGGGTTTACAAGACGCCCAAGTTCTTCCGCTTCGTTCACGACCTACCGCGCGGCCCGTCCGGAAAAGTTCAGCGACTCAAGTTGCTCGACATCGCGCCGTGAATGCGCCGCCGGCGGCGGCGTGGCTTGCGCCTACCGCATGAACCGGCCGTTCTTGGTGATCATCGTCAGCTCCACGACGGTCGATCCGGTCCTGTTCTTCGGGTCGAAGGAAATCGTGTAGCCGCCCAGATCGAATGGCTTTCCCGATTGCAGGGTTTCCGTCAGCGATTCGCGCGACAGCTTCGGACCCGCGCGCTTGATTGCTTCCACGAGCACTCGCGCATACACATACCCTTCCATGGCTGTATAGCTCTTGGGAAGCTTGTACTCGGCGGCCAATCTCTGGAAGTCCGATGACACGACGCTGGATTGCGTGTCCGGAGCCGGAAACACCTGGGTGACGATCACCCCTCGGGCGGCGTCTCCCAGTTCTTGCACGAAGACGCTGGAGCTGGTGTTCGACAGAGTGAGGAAGTTGCCGAGGTAGCCTGCGGCATGCAGACCCTTTCTAAGCGCGGCGCAGGGCTTCACCACGCAAATCGCCATGACGGCCTGGGGATTGCTGGCCATGATCTTGGCGATCGCCGACGCGACGTCGACGCTCCCGCGCGGGAGGGCGATGTTGTCGGTCAACTTCAATTTGTTGCTTTGCGCTACCGCGTCGAACCCCACGATCGCGTCTTTACCGAAGGCGTCGTCCGTGTACACGGCGGCGATCGAAGTGACTCCTTGCGCGCCCAGCTGCTCGGCGGCCCGCTGGGCCTCGACACGGTACGGCGGGCGGAGATTGAAGAGGTACCGGTTCGGGGGCGTGTGCATCGCGACGGATCCGCCGGCGAAACCCACCATCGGCACGCGTTCCGCGAGAAGCAACGGCATGAGCGCCTCGGCGTTGGAGGTTCCGCGGCCGAGTATCAACGCCAGCACCCCCTTCGATTCGATCAGCGTCTTTGCCAATGCGACCGTCTTCTTGGGATCGTAGCCATCGTCCAGGGAGGTCAGGACGATCTTTCGCCCATTGATGCCTCCCGCCTTGTTGACCGTATCGAAATACGCGCGCACCACTTCCGTGCCTTCCTTCACGTTGCCCGCGAGCGGGCCGCTGAAGTCCGCAACCTGACCAATCAGGATCTCGGATGGGCTAACGCCTTGGCCATTTGCCGCGCCGGCCTGGATGCATGTGACAGCGATGGCGCTCACCACATAGGCCCACGCATTCGCTGACAGGGCGGCAAATGCCTGCTTCATCTGGAGCTCCTCTTCTGGTTATTGCCTATCATGAGACGTCTGTCGCAATAGAGGGTGTTAACTAGTTCACAGTTCCACCCATGCGACAGCACTTAGCCGCCGCCGTCCGGCTTGCCGGAGCGGTACCGAGGGCTATCCCCACATGCTCGCTGACTCGGCATCGCCCCCGATCCTACCTGCGCAGGTAGGATTCACGGGATTGCGGCACGGCGGTGGTGGCTGGGAATGGCGCGGCTCGATTCCGGCCCGCGCCTGCGGATCACCTGGGTTTGCGTGACTCCTGCTCGGCGACCGTGAGGATCGCCTCCGGATTCGCCTCGAGCCTTTCGATCGGTATCGCATGCCCGCTCGCGTCCGAAAGGCCGTAACTGCCCTCGTCTATCTTCTCGAGCGCACGCTTGATCTGGGCGAGGCGCTGGAGGTCGCGGGCGACCAGGTTGCCGTCGAGCTCGAGCGTCGTGAGTCTTTGCGCGTCATCCTCGCTTTCGCGGGCTTCGCCCGCCGATTGAGCATTGACGCTTGCCTCCTCGTCTTCCTTGGCTTGCGTCGCATCCACGATCTCCGCGCGAAGTTTCATCAAGCGCTTGCGCTGCCGCTCGATGAACGCCTGGTCCAATCCTGGTTTATTGCTCTTCAAGTTTCCTCCCGTCCTCAGGCCGCCGCGCCGGCCTTCTCGATCGCCGCGCATAGCTCCTGGGCGCTGCGCTTGGTGACGTAGCGGTTCCCCGAGCTCAAGGTCACGATCGACCGGCCGTCGTCGAGCTTCGCATCTTTCACCGCCTCAATCTGCACGATATGGTCGATGGCGAGATGAAGCTTGATGCTGCGCCGCGGTTCGTAGGTGACGATGCGCACTCCCTCCTTGTCGCGCGAATCCGTGGAGAAGTCGTTCTCCACGATCGTCACATCTTCAAGAATGTATTTCGAGGCCATGTTCGTTCCTTGTGTGCGAGCTTGTCTTCAAGCATAGGCCCTCCCCGGGAGCGGGACTGTGCGGTAGCGATCATTGTTCCACGGAAATCATGCCCCTTGCCGCGACGATCCCTTTTGATTCCGGGCAAACGTATGTCGCCTAGCGCACCGTAAACTCCTCGAGCGTCAGGGAACGTGCGATGACGCCGTCATCGCGACAAGGCGCTGCCGAAAGACGAGAGGAGAACGAAAATGAGCTTGGGACTGATACTTCTGGTGATCCTCGTACTGGCGCTAGTGGGTGTGATTCCCACTTGGCCTCACAGCCGCGGTTGGGGCTATGGCCCGAGCGGTGGTGTCGGATTGGTGCTGTTGATCATCCTGATCCTGTTCCTGCTGGGCAAGATATGACGTGAGGCGTCTTCGCTTCGTGGTGGGTGGGCTGATGCTGGCCATTCATGGCTGCGCGTCCGTATCCCCGCAACGCACGGAACCCTTCGAAATACCGGCTGCATGGTCCGTCGCCGACGTCTCGGCGACAGACGGCACGGCGTCGCTCGCGCAGTGGTGGTTGCGCTTCGACGACCCGCTGCTCGAACACCTCGTGGCCCAGGCGCTGCGGGCCAACACCGGCGTGAAGAGTGCCGAGGCGGCGCTGCGCCAGGCGCGAGCGCTGCGTGACGTGGCTGCGGCTGCGCTGTTGCCGACAGTGGACGGCTCGGCATCGGCGCAGCGCGGCTTCGCAGGTGAGCACACCACGGGCAACACCTTTCGCGCCGGGCTCGACGCGAGTTGGGAGCTCGACATTTTCGGCGCCAACCGCAGCGCGCTCGCGGCGAGCGAGGCAAGTGCCGGAGCCAGCGCCGCGAGCCTGGGCGAAGTGCGGGTGTCGATCGCCGCCGAGGTGGCGCTTGCCTACATCACGCTGCGCAATGCACAGGTGCGCCTCGCGATCGCCGATGACAACCTGGCGAGCCAGCTCGAGACGCTGCAGATCACGCAGTGGCGCCTGCAGGCGGGCCTGGTCTCGTCTCTCGATGCCGAGCAGGCGGCTTCCACGGCCGAGCAGACGCGCGCGCAGCTGCCCGCGTTGCGCACGGCCATCGCGCAAAGCGCCCATGCGCTCGCGGTGTTGACGGGCCAGCCGCCCGCGGCGTTGTCGATGGTTCTGGCTGAGGCGGGACCGGTGCCGCAGGCGGCCGACAGCCTCGCACTAAACATTCCCGCCGAGACGCTGCGCCAGC
>JADGRS010000278.1 GCA_017880705.1 Burkholderiales bacterium | reverse complement strand
CCGCAGTCGGTGGCCCTCCTCGCGGTGCTCTTCCTGCGCGGGCCGCAGACGGCGGGCGAGCTTCGCATCAACAGCGACCGGCTGCACAAGTTCGGCGACATCCTCGCGGTCGAGGGCTTCCTGCGGGAGCTCGCGGAGCGAAGCGAAGGCGCGCTGGTGCGCGAATTGCCCAAGCAGGCCGGCGCGCGCGAGACGCGATGGGTGCACCTGATGTCCGGCGAGCCCTCGCTCCCGGCCGTTGTTTCCGCGCCTTTCGTTTCCGGAGGCGACGCGGTCTCGGTGAGCGAGCTCGCGGCGATGAAGGCCAACATCGACCAGCTGCAGCGGGAAGTGGCCGAGCTGCGAGAAACGGTGGCGCGCCTCGGGAAGGAGCTGGGAATCCCTTCCTAGCGGGACGCCGCCCGAACGGGCAGCGGCACGTTGCACACGCCCACGCGTCCCACGGGCTCCTTGAACCATTCCTCGCGCCGGTTCGCGCGCGATGCCACCCACGCCTTGAAGGTCGCGCTCTCGGTGCGCAACGCCTCGAGATTGGTGCGTTCCGCGGCGGGCACATCGGCCGACACGCGAATCGCGCGGATCGCGATCCACTCCGACGGCTTCTCGTAGAAGCCCATCGCGGCCTTGCCGCGCGGCATCACGGAGAAGAGCTCGATGCCCTGCACGACGCGGCCCACGAGCGTGATGTTTCGATCGAGGTTGCGCGGCGATTGGCCGATGACCGCGTAGAGCTCGGAGCCGTTGCCGGAATCGGCCGCGTTGTCGCGGCCCACGCCCACCGAGCCGTAGCAGTGCACGAGCCACGTTTCCTTGCGCTTCGGATCGGGCGCGACGGGAAATCCGCTCGAGAATCCGACCTCCGGCGCGTACGTGTCCGCATACGCGAGCCGCGTGAACGGCAGCTTCGCATCCATCGGCCGCGCGAACTCGGGCTTCGATTTCACGCCCGCCATCGCCTTCGCGCGCGGGTCGTCTTCCGGCCGCGCCCATTGCACGACGTAGTTGTCCTGCGCGCGGATCACGAAGCTCCCGTCGAAATACCTGTCGCGCACGAGCTTGCGAATCGCATCCACGTTGACGGGCGCATAGGAAGGCGCGAGCTCGATCACGACGCGGCCCGCGGGAAGCTCGGCGTAGAGCGTGTTCTCCGGGTCGAGCGCGCGCCAGTCGCTCGCGGGCGAATCCTTGAGGAGATCCTGGCCCGAAACGAGCGTTGTCGCGAGCGCGGCCCCCATCGCGAGCCCTCGCATCACGGCGTCACCTCTTCGTTCGAAGTCCATTCGCGCCATCCTTTCAACAACGGAAAATAGAGCCCGCGCTTCGATCCCAGCTTGGCGAGGGCCGCCGCGTAGCGCTCGAGCTGCGGGCGGTAGCGTTCCTCCTCGCCCGCGAGGAAGCGCTCGAGCTCCGCACCTTCGTGGCTGCTCGTCTTGTAGTCGACGATCCAGGCGCCCGCGAGATCCTCGAACATGCGGTCGATCACCATATCGCGGCGTACGCCGTCGACGATCGCGGATATGCGGTATTCGTTGCGCGCGTTCGTCTGCGGACCGAGGAGCCAGCGCCCGCGCTTGTCCTCGATCGAGCTTGCGAGCGCCGCGATCACGCGGTCGCACGCCGCCGCGAGATCGCTCTCCACCACGCCGCGGGCGGCGAGCTCGCTCGCGATCGCGGCGCGCTCCTTCTCGATCCGGGCGCGGTTCCAACCCTTCATCTCGTCCTCCGCGATGCGCTGCATCCAGCGGTGGACCACGCTTCCCACGCGGCGCGCGGTGTCGCCCACCCAGGAGAATTCGATCTCCTCGTTCACGCTCGCGTCCGGCGGCGCATTCCACCGCGCGACGGCAGGCACCTGGTAGTCGAGCCTATCGACGGCAAGGCGGCGCAGCAGCCCCTGCATGTCGGGCGCGACGGGAGGCGCCCCATCGTAAGGCGCGGCACGTCGCTCGCCGGGCGTGGCGAACTCGTGGGCCACCACGCCCCAGAGCTTGCGCAGGAGCGATCCCGATCCCGGTTCGTTCACGCCTCCGTGGCCGTCGCGCTTCACGTCGCCCATGAGGTGCAGGCGCCGGCGCGCTCGTGTCGCCGCCACGTAGAGAAGGCGTCCCATCTCGTGCTCGGCCTTGCGCTTGTCGAGCCCGCGAATGAGGTTGTAGATCGCTTCGCTCTCGGATCCCACGGGGTTGATGGGCGCGAGCAGGAGCGACGAATCCGGCGTCTCCATCCAGAGGAAGAGCTTGCGCTCGTCCTTTCCCGTGCCTGCGGCGAGGCGCGGAACGATCACGGTGTCGAACTCGAGACCCTTCGCCTTGTGGATCGTCATCACCTGCAGGCAATCCGGCGCGTCGAGGTCCGGGAGCGCGAAGAGCTTGGCGACGGATTCCTCGAACGCCGCGAGGTCGGCGAGCGCCCCGGCCTCCTCCACGGATTCGAGGTGGTCGAGGTAGATCTCCGCGTCCTCGAGGTCGGTGTCGCTTTCCACGCACGCGGGGCCGCCGAGCGCGAGCCATGCGCCCTCGACCGAATCGCGCAGGCTTGCGCGGCGGCGCGTCGCGAGGGAGCGGGCAAGAACTTCCCGCGCTCGCTCGGCGCGCTTCGCGCCGCCGGCGCAGAGCGCGCCAACGCATGCGCCGTCGTTCAGGGCTTCCCACAGCGTGATCGCCTTGTCGGATCCCAGCACGTGCAGGTCCGCAAGCGTGAGTCCGCACCAAGGCGCACGCAGCACCGCGAGCCACGCGACGCGATCGGCAAGATGCGACAACGCACGCGTCAAGGCGAGAAGATCCTGCACCGCCGGCCGATGCCCGAGGGACTCGATCTCCACGGCGCGAAACTTGATGTTCGCGTCGCGAAGCCGCGGCAGGATCTCGACGAGGTGGTTGCGGTTGCGCACGAGGATCGCGACAGTCGCGGACTTGCCGGGGTCACGCCCCGAATCGGCGAGCGCCGCGGCGGCGACCTCCGCGACCCGGCGGCCTTCTCCCGCGGCGTCGCCGTCGAAGAACGCGTGGATCTTCACCGCCTCGCTCTCGGCCGCGTGCACCGCGCGGGAAGGCGAATAGCTGACTGCGCCGCCGTGGATGTCCTGCGCGAGGGGCATGATCCGCGAGAAGCTCGCGTTCACCCAATCGACGATGCCGGCCTGCGAACGGAAATTCGCCGAAAGCGTGAGCGGCTCGAGGCTCACGGTGCCGATGCCATCGCGCCACGCGCGCAGGAAGAGCGCCACCTCCGCCTCGCGGAAACGATAGATCGACTGCATCGGATCGCCCACCACGAAGAGCGTGCGGCCGTCTCCGGGCTCCCAGCCGGAGGTAAGCTTCTCGAGGAGCTGGAACTGCGACTGCGACGTGTCCTGGAACTCGTCCACCAGGATGTGGTGGATCCGGTAGTCGAGGACCAGCATGAGGTCGGTGGGCTCGTCGTCGGTTCCCAGCGCGCGCAGCGCGCCCTGGGAGAACTCCACGAAGTCGGCCTTGCCGTGCTTCGCGAACACCACGCGAAGCTGCGCGGCGGCGAGCGGCGCCAGGCGCACGATGGCCTGAAGCGCTTCCCATTGGTCGTCCGTGTAGCGCGCGTCCGGCAGCTTCTTGACCTCGTGCATGGCGCTTCGGACGGCATCGCTCGCGCGAATGTCCGGAGGCACCGCGGCCCGTTCGAGCCACTTCTTCCCGTCCTTGGTGAGCCACTCCTTTGCCTTTGCTATCCAGCTTTCGACGTCCCCTTCGGGCGGCGAGTCGATTCCGTCAGGCCACTGCGCGAGCGCGGCGGCGACGGTTGACTGCCGCACCTCCTCGAGCGCGCCCTCGAGGGACGCGCGGTCGGACCGCTTGAGGAGCATGCGAAGCCAATGGTCGCGCTGCGCGAGCATCGTGGCGATGAGCTCCTGGGCCTTGCCCGCGTCGTTGTCGAGGTGCTCGAGAAGATGCGCCACATCCGCCGCCACCGATGCGTCCGGACCTTCGAGCATCGCGGCGACGTCGCGTGCCGTCTCGGCGAAGAGTGCCGATGCATCCTCGATCACGTCGGGCTGCGCGCCGAACTGCGAGAGCACCGGCATCTGGCGCGTGAGCGAGGCGCACAACGCGTCGATGGTCTGCACGCGCACGCGATCGGCGCTCTCCTCGAGCTTCCAGCCGAGGGCGTCGTTGCGCGCGAGGGCCGCGCGCGCGAGATCCCAGGTGCGCGCCTCGTGGAGCGCATCGGGCCGCGCTTCCCGCCGCGCGGCGCGCAGCGCCTCGAACACCCGCAGCCGCATCTCGGCGGCGGCCTTGATGGTGAACGTGATCGCCGTGATCTCCTCGGGACGCTCGACGCGGCCCAGGAGCGCGAGGAAGCGCTGGATGAGGAGCTCGGTCTTCCCCGAGCCCGCGGGCGCCTGGACGATGTACGAGCGCGTGGGGTCGAGCGCGCGCTCGCGCTCGGCGAGGTCCGGCACGCGCAGCGCGTCATTCATCGGCGTCGCCCTCGCTCCCCGCGTCGAAGGGGGCCTTCTCGGCGATGCGGCAGAACATGTGCTGCGCGCAGTTCTCGCAGGTGTCCGGCAGGCGCTTCGGGTCGACGCGCGCGTCGCCTTGCGCGAAGCCGCGCCCGATCGCGTCCAGCTCCACGCGCCATCCCGCGACGAGCTCGTCCCAGTTCCGGTATCGCTTCGCGGCCCGGCCCCTGTCCTTGTCGATGGTGCACACGCCCTCGATGAGCTTCGGCACGCGCGAGATCCCCTTGTACTTCGCCTCGCCCGTCTTCACCACGGCGAAGGCCACCGCGGCGATATCCTCGCCGCGCCCCAAGGCATACATCGGAAGTTGCGGCTCGTCG
>JADGRS010000277.1 GCA_017880705.1 Burkholderiales bacterium | reverse complement strand
AAGTTCGCGCTGGAGGCGGACGGCAAGGAGATGTCCACAACGGTCGCCTACGTGCGCATGGTGGGCGCCCTCCTCAAGGACCCGGTCCTCGGGAAACGAATCGTCCCGATCATCGCCGACGAGGCGCGCACGTTCGGAATGGCCGACCTCTTCCGCCAGATCGGCATCTACTCGCCGATCGGCCAGCTCTACCAGCCCGAGGACCAGCACCAGCTCTCGTACTACAAGGAATCCACCGACGGGCAGATCCTCGAGGAAGGCATCAACGAGGCGGGCGCGCTCGCTTCGTGGGTCGCCGCGGCGACCAGCTACTCGGCGCACGGCTACGGGATGCTGCCGATGTACATCTACTATTCGATGTTCGGCTTCCAGCGCGTGGGCGACGAGATCTGGGCGGCGGCCGACTCGCGCTCGCGCGGCTTCCTCTTCGGCGCGACCGCGGGGCGCACCACGCTTTCGGGCGAGGGATTGCAGCACCAGGACGGCACCAGCCATCTCATCGCCTCGACCGTGCCGAACTGCCGTGCCTACGATCCGTGCTTCGCCTACGAGCTCGCGATCATCCTCGAGGACGGCATGCGCCGCATGCTCGGCGAGCAGGAGGACGTCTTCTACTACGTGACGCTCATGAACGAGAGCTACGCGATGCCCTCGATGCCCGAGGATGCGCGCGAGGGCATCCTGCGCGGCATGCATCAGGTCCGCGCGTCGCGCGACGCGCGCGGAAAATCATCCGCGAAGGTGCGGCTCCTGGGCGCCGGCACGATCCTCAACGAATCGCTCGCCGCGGCGGAGCTGCTCGAGAAGGACTGGGGAATCGCGGCCGACGTTCACTCGGTGACGAGCTTCACGGAGCTGCGCCGCGATGGCATGGAGGTTTCTCGCCACAATCGCGCAGGCGGAAAGCCGGCGAAACCCCCATGGGTGGAGCGGCAGTTGCCGAAGACCGGCGTCCCGGTCGTGGCGGCGAGCGACTACGTGAGCGCCGTCGCCGACCTCATCCGTCCATGGATCGCGGACCCGTACACGGCGCTGGGAACCGACGGCTTCGGGCGCAGCGACACGCGCGCGAACCTGCGCAAGTTCTTCGAGGTGGATCGCCACGCGATCGCCGTGGCGGCATTGCATTCGTTGGGAGACAAGCGCGTCGCGGAAGCGATGGGCCGGTACGGCATCGACCCGGCCGCCGCGCCGCCCTGGGCGCGCTGACGCGCCGGTGCCTAGGGCGCGCGATAGGCGATGCGGTAGATCGCACCCGCCTGGTCGTCGGAGACGAGGAGGGCGCCGTCGGGCATGACCTGCACGTCCACGGGCCGTCCCCACGCGGTGTCGCTCGCGACGTCCAGGAACCCCTCGGCAAAGACGCGATAGTCCGTCACCTTGCCGCCTTCGACCTTCGCCGTCATCACGCGGTAGCCGCTCTTCTTCGAGCGGTTCCACGAGCCGTGCTGCGCGATGAAGATCCGATCGCGGTATTCGGCGGGAAACATGCTGCCGCCGTAGAAGCGCATGCCGAGCGCCGCCACATGCGCGCCGAGCTTCTGGGCGGGCGGGGTGAATTCCGTGCAGGAGCGCTTCGCGCCGAACTCGGGATCGGGAAGGTCGCCCTGGTGGCAATACGGGAAGCCGAAGTGCATCCCCGCCTTCGGCGCGTAGTTGAGCTCGTCGGACGGAAGGTCGTCGCCCAGCATGTCGCGGCCGTTGTCGGTGAACCACAGCTCCTTGGTCGCCGGATCCCAGTCGAAGCCGACGGTGTTGCGGATGCCGCGCTCGACCACTTCCATGGCCGAGCCGTCGGGCTTCAGGCGCGTGAGGCTCGCGTACGGCGCTTCGCGCTCGCACACGTTGCATGGCCCGCCGACTGGAACATAGAGCCAGCCGTCGGGACCGAAGCGGATGAATTTCCAGCCGTGGTGCTTGTCGCTCGGATACTTGCCGTAGACGAGCGCGCGCTTGCCCGGCCTGGGAAGGCTCGACTCGATCGCGTCGTAGCGCCATACCTTGTCCACTTCCGCCACGTACAGCGCGCCGTCCTTCACCGCGACGCCGTTGGGCATGTTGAGGCCGCTCGCGATCGTCGTCACCTGCGTGGCCTTCCTGCCGTCATGCTTGATCGCGTACACCTTGCCGGCGCTCATCGATCCGACGAAGAGCGTGCCGTTCTCGCCGAGCGCCATCGAGCGCGCGTTCGCCACGTTGTCGGCGAAGATCGTGATCTCGAATCCCGGAGGGAGCTTGATCCGTTCGATCGGCTTCGGTTGCCCGTGGGCGATCGCGGCGACTCCCGCGAATGCGAGGAACAGCGTGGCGGTGCGGATCATGGGGTTCGCCTTGAATCGAGAGTAGACCACGCGAGCAGGGCGGAAATTCCGGCGAGCGCGGCGCCGGCCCAGAACGTGGCGGCGGGGCCGAACAGTTGCCACAGGGCCCCGGCAATCACGCTCGCGGCGAGCAATGCGATGCCGCTCGCGAAATTGAACGCGCCGAACGCGGTGCCGTGCAGACGGGCCGGAGCAGTGTGCGCCACCATCGCGGCGAGGATGCCCTGGGTGAAGCCCAAGTGCAGGCCCCAGAGCACCACGCCTGCCGCGAGGCCGGCAAGGCTTCGCGTCGACGCGAGCACGACGTCGGCCGCGACGAGCAATGCGATGCCGATCAGGAGAAGCGTGCGTGGCGCGACGCGATCGGCGAGACGGCCCGCGGGGAACGCCGTGACGGAGTAGACGACGTTCATCGCGACCAGCACGAGGGGCGCGTACGCCGCCGCCAGCCCGAGATCGCTCGCGCGCAGGATGAGGAACGCCTCGCTGAAGCGCGCGAGCGTGAGCGTGCCGCCGGCGATCGTGACCGCCCAGAACGCGCGGCCGAGAGAGCGCAGCGTGCGCCGATCGAGGCGCGGCCGTTCCGGCGCTTGCGCGATGGCCGCGGCGCCGGATTGCGCAACCTCGGGATCCTTCACCGCGAAGAGCACGAGCAGGAAGGACAGGATCGCGGGTACCACGGCCACCCAGAAGACCGCGCGGAAGTCGTCGTTCCACGCGAGCATCAGCGCCATCGCGAGCAGCGGGCCGGCGAACGCGCCGACCGTATCGAGGGATTGCCTCAATCCGAACGCCGCGCCGCGAATCGCGCTCGGCGTGAGGGCCGCGATCAGCGCATCGCGGGGCGCCCCGCGAATGCCCTTGCCGATGCGGTCGAGGAATCGCGCGACGAGCACGAGGAAGGGAGAGGTCGCAAGCGCGAAGAGCGGCTTCGACAGCGCCGCGAGCCCGTAGCCGAATGCCGTGATCGGCTGGCGCTTGCCCCAACGATCGGAGAGCGTCCCGGAGAAGACCTTCACGATGAGCGCCGTCGCTTCCGCGAGGCCTTCGATCGCGCCCACCACGATCGCGCTCGCCCCGAGCGTCAAGGTGAGATAGAGCGGCAGCAAGGCATGGATCATCTCGGAGGAGACATCCATCAGCAGGCTCACGAAACCGAGAACCCAGACGCCCCGGGGAATGGCGGGATGGGACCTGGCCGGAGCGTGGTCAGCGTCCATGGCGCGAAAGGGCCCAGCTCACGTGCTCGCGCACCAGCGGCGAAGGATGATCGCGGCGCGCCGCGAGCGCGGCGACGATCGCCGGCGACGTCGGCGCGTTGCCCAGGGCCACCGCGATGTTGCGAAGCCATCTTTTGTGCCCGATGCGTCGGATCGCCGAGCCCTCGAATCGCCGGTCGAACTCCTCCTCGCTCCAGGCGAAGAGATCGATCAGCCGCGCATCGTCGAGGCCGTTGCGAACGGCGAAGTCGGGATCGCTCGCAGCCCGCGCGTACTTGTTCCAGGGGCACACCAGCTGGCAATCGTCGCAGCCGTAGATCCTGTTGCCCATGAGAGGCCGCAGGCTTTCCGGTATCGGCCCATGGTGCTCGATCGTGAGATAGGAGATGCATCGCCGCGCATCGAGCTGGTAGGGCGCGACGATCGCCTGCGTGGGGCAGACCTCGATGCAGCGCTCGCACGTGCCGCAATGCGCGGAGACGGGTGCGTCTCTCGCGAGGTCGAGGCTCGCGAAGAGCTCGCCCAGGAAGAAGACCGAGCCCGCGTCGCGCGACAGGAGCAGCGTGTGCTTGCCGCGCCAGCCGAGGCCGCTCCTCGCCGCGAGCGATACCTCCATCACCGGCGCGCTGTCGGTGAAGACGCGATATTGAAAGGGGCCCAGCTCGTCCGTCATCCGGTTGGCGAGCGCCTGCAGCTTCGCGCGCAGGACCTTGTGATAGTCGCGCCCGAGCGCGTAGCGCGAGACGAAGGCACTCGCCGGATCGTCGAGCACATCCCACGAATCGCGCGCGTCGGCCGGCGCGTAGTCGAGCCGCGCCGTGATCACCGACAGCGTCCCCGGGACGAGCTCCGCGGGGCGCGCGCGGCGCGCGCCGTGGCGTGCCATATAATCCATCTCGCCGTGCCAACCGCGGCCGAGCCACTCGAGAAGCCGCGCTTCTTCCTCGGCGAGGTCGGTGCCCGCGATCGCGATCGCATCGAATCCGAGCTCGCGTCCCCAACGCTTCACGCGTGCTGCGACATCCGCTTCCTGAACTGCGGTTTGCATTTCCCGATGGTAGCGCTGAAAACCACACTTCCCGACGAGCAGGCGACACTCGCACTAGGCGGCGCGCTCGCCCGGTCGCTCGAGCCCGGCCTCGTGATCTACCTGCGCGGCGAGCTCGGCGCCGGCAAGACCACGCTCGCGCGCGGGACGCTTCGCGCCCTGGGCTTCGAGGGGGCCGTCAAAAGCCCGACCTATGCCCTGGTTGAACTTTATACGGTTTCTAGGTTAAACTTG
>JADGRS010000276.1 GCA_017880705.1 Burkholderiales bacterium | reverse complement strand
GAGTAGGTGAGGCATGCGCTCTTCGCGGTGGCCGTCGCGCTCCTCGGATGTTCGCTGATGACCGCCATGTCGCCCACGATCTCGCCCGCCTTCACGGTGTCGAGCGTGCGCCCGCCGTGGGTGAGCACGATCTCGCCCTGAGCGATGTAGTACATGCGGCTCGCCGATTTCAACGAGAACACGCCTCCCTTGGAGGCCTTTTCCGCTTCCTCGAAGATCATCTGCCCGGCGGCGAATTGCTCCTCCTTGCCGGAAGCCTGGAAAAGCTTCTTCGCGACCGCCGCGTTGTAGAACTTGCTGCTGGCGGGCTTGAGGGTCGAGGCGCTCTCGGGCGGCGGTGGCTTGGTGAAGTCGAAGCCGTCCGGCGACGCGGGCTGCGGCACCTGCGGCTTGGTGAAATCGAAGTCGCTCATTGCGGGGGAAATTCCGTGCGGCGGTTAAAATGCGAAGTTCGCTTCGGCGGGCCCGTAGCTCAGTTGGTTAGAGCAGAGGACTCATAATCCTTTGGTCCCTGGTTCGAGTCCAGGCGGGCCCACCCTTCTCGAGAATCAAGGTTCTGCATCCCGAGTTCGACATTGTCGCGCAACTTTGCCGGCGATGCTCTCCGCTACGGCGCCGACTGGAAGAATCCCCAGATCTCGTTTGCGGCGTGGATGTCCCGGTTGGAATTGCCCAGCAGGCGCCAGCCGTGCATTGCGGGATGCGGGACGCCATGGCCGCCGCCTTTGATGGTGTACAGCGCGACACTGCGCTTGTCGGTTGCGGACCACAACGAACGCTCCACTGTGCTTCCGTCGCCAGGATCGAGGTCCGGAAATTGCCTCACTTGGGGCGCGCCTTCGAGGCCTGCGAGCTTGCGGAAATAGTCGATGCTCGATGGCGTGGAGAGCACCGGCCCGCGGTTCCCCCAGACACCATAGAGGACGACATCGCCGCCATTCCACGGGTTGAAGGGGTCATCCGTGCCGTTCATGATCAGCATGGACACGGGCTGGTTCTTCGGCGTCACGGCCATGTTCTCCGGCGCGGGCACGCTCGAGACGACGGCGGCGTACGCGCGCGCGAATTCCGGCGTCCGCAACGCGAGGCACAACGTCATCGACCCGCCGTTGGAAATCCCCGTGACGTAGACGCGCGCGGGATCGACGTCGTGATCCTTAGCGAGGCGATCCACCATCGCGTGAAGGAATCCGACGTCATCGATGTTCTCGCTCTTGGCCGAATACGGCCCCTTCACTTTGCAGTCGTTCCAGTGGCCTTCGTAGCCCTGCGGATAGACGGCGATGAAGCCAAGTTGCTCCGCGAGGAGATCGAAGTCGTACCCGTATGTCGCGCGCGCCTGTCCTCCCGTGCCCATCGAACCGTGCAACGCGATGACCACGGCCGGGTGTGTCGCCGCCCTCGTGGGGAGGTACGCGATCCACGTTCGTATTCGCCCGCCATGCTCCAGCGCGCCGCGCTCGATCTTTCCGGTCAGCTCCGGCTTTGGCGGAAGGGAATGACTCAATTCCCGAAACGCGAGACCTGCGAATGTGGCGAGGGCAAGCGCAATGAAGAGCGCGATCTTCAGGAATCCGCGCATCACATCTGGCGGAAAAGATGCAGGTAGCTGCGGCTCACGGGCAGCACTTCGCTGCGTCCCTTGAGGTGGATCTGCGCCGTCTCGTTCTCGCCGCGGGTGACATGGCTGATGGAGCGCAGGTTCACCACCACGGAGCGGTGCACTTGCACGAAGTGCGCGGCGTCGAGCTGTTCGCCGAGCTCCTTCAGCGGCGTGCGGATGAGCGCTTCGGCCGGCTTGCCCGCGTCGCCGCGCCAGGCGATCAGCGTGTACTTCTCGTCGGAGCGCAGGAAGTCGATCTCGTCGACCGCGATCAGGCGCAGCGATTGCCCCACGGAGGCGTGGATCCAGCGCAGCAGCGAGGGCGCTGCGGCCTCCTTGTCGAGGCGCGCGACCAACTGCTCCAGCAGCGCTTCGGTGTTCGGCAGCGGCTGCGCGGCGCGCATCCGCTCTCGCAGGCGCTCCACCGTGTCAGCCAGGCGCGCCGGCTCCAGGGGCTTCACCAGGTAATCGAGCGCTCCCTCGTCGAAGGCCTGGACCGCGTACTGGTCGAAGGCGGTGACGAACACGAGGTGAGCGCGCCGGCCGATCAGGCGTGCCGCCTCCACGCCCGACATGCCCGGCATGTGCACGTCGAGAAAACAGATGTCGGGCTTCTGCGCCTCGAAGAGCTCGACCGCCTCGCGGCCGTTGCGCGCCTGCGCCACGACGTCCAGCTCGGGCCATGCCGATGCCAGCAAGCGCGTGAGCGCCTTGCGCAGCAAGGGCTCGTCATCGGCGATCAGGGCTGTGGGGCGTCGGCTTGTCATGCCGGGCTCGGCTGCGCCGGGAAGTCGACCACGGCGCGAGCGCCGTGCGGAATGAGCGCCGCGAGGGTGAGTTGCGCATCGCCGCCGAAGGCCAATTGCAGGCGCTCGCGCAGCGTGGATAGGCCCGTTCCCGGGCCATCGCCGGCGCGCCCCAATCCCACGCCGGTGTCGCTGACCTCAGCGCGGCAGCGCCCGTCCTGCACCTGCACGCGTACCTCGATCCGCCCGCCTTCCTCGCTCGGATCGATGCCGTGGCGCACCGCGTTCTCGACCAACGTCAGCAGCGTCGTCGGCGGACATCGCAGCCCCAGGGCCGCATCGTCGGCCTGCAGCGAGAATTGCAGGCGATCGGGCATGCGCATGTGCATCAGCTCCAGGTAGGCGCGCACCAGCTGCAGCTCCTGCCCCAGCGTGGTGGCCGGCTCGTGCAGGCGGGGCACCGCGGCGCGCAAGTATGCGATGAGACTGTCGAGCACCGCCGAGGCTTGCGGCGATCCGGCTTCCACCAGCTCGCGCACATTCGCCAGCGTGTTGAACAGGAAGTGCGGCTCCACCTGTGCCTGGAGCAAGCGCAGGCGGGAGTCGAGCGCCTTGCGCTCCAGCTCGCTGCGCTCGAGCTCGAAGGCCATCGCCTGGCTGCGCGCGGCGAAGTCGCGCTGGTGGAAGAGTGCCGCCACCGCGACCCACGGCGCCACGAGCATGCCCGTCATGGTCATCGTGAAGAACCCGTTCAGGCGCAGCGGGCTCTTGTACCACGGCACCGACTCGCCGTAGGTGATCGTCAGGTAGACCGCGAGCACGGCAATCGGAATCACGAATGCCACGGCCGCCACCTGCAGGAACCAGCGCGCGAGCCAAGGGGGCAGGCGCGCGGGCCACTGCTCGAAGATGCCGAAGGCCAGCAGCGCGGCCAGACCGACCGCCATATCGCGAGCCATCACTTCCCCGGTCGGGGTCGTGGTGAAGCCGGGACTGATGATGAAGCCCAGCAGGGCCGACACGCCGAGCGCGATCATCACGCGCCGCAAAGCCAGCATCTGGGCGAGGCCGTGAGGCATTGCAGGTGTGGATGCAGAAGCCATAGCCTGAAGATAGTAACGATTTCGGCGCCACTGAAGCTCGATCGGACCGGCCACGCCGCCGGGCGCCCGGAGTGCGCCGGGAAGCGACGGGCTGCGGACAGCGCGCCTCGATCCTCGAAGCCGCAGATACCGATCGGCATCCGTCCGCGTACGCAGTAGCTCGGCCTCGGTGGATCGTGGCCCGTCGCAATCGGCTGGCCGGCGCGCTTCCTCCAGGCGAATGTGCCCGAGGCGATGACTTCGCGGCAACTTCGCCCGAGCAAGGAGGAGGTTCGAACATGGTTCTGCTCCACATCTTCGCAGGCCTGCTGGCGATCACCGCCGGAGGGGTTGCTCTCGCGGTCGTCAAGGGCGGAAGGCTGCACCGCGAGACCGGGACGATCTTCGTTTACGCCATGCTGGTCATGTCCGGCATGGGCGCGGCGATGGCGGCCATGAAGGTCGTCGCGGGGAAGGCCGACAGCTCCAGAGCATGAACGTGGTCGCGGGTGTGCTGACGTTCTACCTGGTGGTCACGGCCCTCCTGACGGTCCGTCGCCGTTCCCAAGGCTCTCATTGGATAGACTGGGTCGCGATGGCCATCGCGCTGGCCGCGGGCACCTCCGCGATCAATTTCGGTTTCGACGCCGGGAACCGACCCAACGGACGACTTCTCGTGCTTTGCGATGTTCATCGCGACCGGTTCGTTCTTCCTGGGGCAGGCCAAGTTGTTGCCGGAGTCGATGCGCATCTTTCCCTTGCTCGCAGTCCCGGTCGTGCTGGTCCTGCTGCTCATGGTTTACTGGTGGGTGCGCGTGTCGTTCACGAAGAGGATCCCGCAACGAGTGTGAGGCAGGAAGCCCGATGAGCGTGCTGTCAGGCGTGAAGATCGTGGAGGTCGGCGGAATCGGTCCCGGGCCGTTCTGCGGGATGCTGCTCGCCGATCTCGGCGCCGAGGTGATCCTCATCGAGCGCCCGGAAGCGGGCCGCAGGACCGACATGGGTTCCGCGGCGATCTTCAATCGCGGCAAGCGCTCGATCGCGCTCGACCTGAAATCGCAGCGCGGCGCGGAAACGGCGTTGCGCCTGATCCGCGGCGCCGACGGCCTCATCGAGGGCATGCGTCCGGGCGTCATGGAGCGCCTCGGGCTGGGTCCGGACGCGTGCCTCGCGCGCAACCCCAGGCTCGTGTACGGACGCATGACCGGTTGGGGACAGAGCGGGCCGCTGGCCAACGCCGCCGGCCACGACAACAACTACCTCGCGCTATCCGGCGCCCTCTGGTATGCCGGCAGCGGCGGCGAGCCTCCCGTAGCGCCGCCCACGCTGCTCGGGGATCTCGGCGGCGGCGCGCTCTATCTCGCGGTCGGCGTTCTCGCGGGAATACTGAGCGC
>JADGRS010000029.1 GCA_017880705.1 Burkholderiales bacterium | reverse complement strand
CGAGCCGTTGCCGCGCACCGGGCCGTCGAGGCGCTGCAGGTTGCAGTTCACCACCAGGACGAGATTGTCGAGGCGCTCGCGCGCCGCGATCCCAAGGCCCGCGAGGGCCTCGGGCTCGTCCATCTCGCCGTCGCCCACGAACGCCCACACCTTGCGCGCGGCGTTGTCGACCAGGCCGCGATGCTGGAGGTAGCGCATGAATCGCGCCTGGTAGATGGCGAAAAGCGGCCCGAGCCCCATCGAGCCCGTGGGGTATTGCCAGAAATTCGGCATGAGCCACGGATGCGGATAGGAGGAAAGGCCCCGGCCTCCGGTCTCGCGGCGATAGTGGTCGAGGTTCTCCTCGGTGAGCCGGCCCTCGAGAAATGCGCGCGCGTAGACGCCGGGCGCGGAATGCGGCTGGAAATAAACGAGGTCGCCCTGCGCGCCGGCGCGGAAGAAATGGTTGAAGCCGACTTCGAAGAGATCCGCGGCCGACGCGTAGCTCGCGATGTGCCCGCCGAGCTCGCCGCTCGCGCGGTTGGCGCGCACCACCATCGCGAGCGCGTTCCAGCGCACCAGCGCCGAGAGCCGCGCCTCGATGTCGAGATTGCCCTGGTAGGGCGGCTGCTCCGCCAACGGGATCGTATTCACGTAGGGGGTCGCGAGCACCTGGGGCAGGGGCACTCGACGAGTACGTGCGTGCTGCAGGAGCCGGCGCAGCAGGAAGGTCGCGCGCTCGGCGCCATCGGACGCGATGAGCGCATCGAGCGCCTCGATCCATTCGCGCGTCTCGAGCGGATCGATGTCGGGGTCCTGGGGGTTGCCGATTTCCCTGGGAATGGAAGGGTCCATGGCCGATCACTTTACCTAGGTATACTCGTCGCCGCATTCACCGATCGGAACCACGGCGAAGGATTTCCATGATACGCAATCGACTCGCACCGCTCCTCGCCCTGCTTCTCGCCGCATGCGGCGCCATGCCGCCGAGCCAGGCGCCGCTCGAGGCGATCCAGACGATCGTCGTGATCTACGCCGAGAACCACAGCTTCGACAACATGTACGGGCTCTTCCCCGGAGCGAACGGCGTCGCCGATGCGACGGCCGGGCAGAAGACGCAACTCGACCACGACGGCAAGCCGCTGCCCCACCTGCCGCCCGTCTATGCCGGAGGCAAGCCCGATCCGCGTTATCCGAGCGGGCTTCCGAACGCGCCGTTTCGCATCGACCAGCCGCCCGTGAGCCGGCGCATCGACGAGATCGTTCCGAGCCCGATCCACAACTACTACCAGAACATCGAGCAGATCGACGGCGGGCGCAACGACAAGTTCGTGGCGATGACGACCGTCGGCGCGTGGACCATGGGTTATTACGACGGCTCCTCGCAGAAGGTCTGGCGGTGGGCGCGCCGCTACACGCTCGCCGACAATTTCTTCATGGGCGCGTTCGGCGGCTCCTTCCTGAACCATCAGTGGCTGATCTGCGCATGCACGCCGGTCTATCCGGACGCGCCCGCCTCGATGCGCGCGCAACTCGACGACAGGGGGTTGCTCAAGAAGCGGCCCAACTCGCCCGCCTCGGTGCTCGAGGGGCCCGTGGCCGTGTTCGACGGGCAAGTGACGCCCGATGGCTACGCGGTCAACACGTCGCAGCCTCCCTACCAGCCGAGCGGCATTGCGCCCGCCGCGGGCGCGAGCCCCGACCTGGCCGACGCGGCGCAGAATCCGATCCCACCCCAGGTCGCGAAGACCATCGGCGACACGCTTTCCGCGAAGAGCGTGTCGTGGGCGTGGTACGCCGGCGCGTGGAACGAAGCCCTGCGCGACGGCCGCCGGCCCGCCGCCGAAAAACGCGCCGTCATCTATACGCGCGAGGGCGGAAGCCCGAACTTCCAGCCGCACCATCAACCCTTCAACTATTTCGCGCGATTCGCACCGGGCACCGACGATCGCGCGCAGCATCTCAAGGATGGCGAGGAGTTTCTCGCGGCGATCGATCGCGGCACGCTGCCGCAGGTCTCGTTCTACAAGCCCGCGGGCCGCCTCACCCAGCATCCGAGCTACACGGACATTCACAGCGGCGACATCCACATCGCGGAGCTCCTCGAGCGTCTCGAGAAGAGCCCGCAATGGAAGGGCATGGTCGTCGTCGTGACCTACGACGAGAACGGCGGCTACTGGGACCACGTGCCGCCGCCCTCGGGACCGGGCTGGGGCGATCGCTGGGGACCGGCGACGCGCGTGCCGACGCTGATCGTCTCGCCCTTCGCGAAGCGCGGCTACGTCGATCACACGTCGTACGACACCACCTCGATCCTGAAGCTCATCACGCGGCGCTTCGGGCTCGAGCCGCTTCCGGGGGTGAGGCCCAACACCGGAGACCTCACGGGCGCGCTCGACCTCGGCCGATAGCCGGGGGGCCGGTTCCGCTCGGTCACGGAACCGTCATATGCGTCGCCTATAGTCCTCACGTTCGCATCCAAGAGGAGCTGCAACGTGAAATTGAAGGTCATCCTGGCTTCCGCAGCGCTGGCGGGCGCATCCAATGCAATCGCGGCCGAAATCACCGGCGCGGGCGCCACATTCCCCTACCCGATCTACGCCAAGTGGGCCGACGCATACAAGAAGAGCACCGGAACCGGATTGAACTACCAGTCGATCGGCTCCGGCGGCGGCATCAAGCAGATCACCGCCAAGACGGTCGATTTCGGCGCCTCGGACATGCCGCTCAAGCCCGAGGAACTCGACAAGGAAGGGCTCACCCAGTTCCCGACGGTCATCGGCGGTGACGTGCCCGTGGTGAATCTTCCGGGCGTGAAATCGGGCGAGCTGCGGCTGACGGGCCAGGCGCTGGCCGACATCTATCTCGGCAAGATCACCAAGTGGGACGATCCGGCGATCGCGGCCCTCAACAAGGGGGTGAAGCTTCCGGCGCAGGACATCACCGTGGTGCATCGCTCCGACGGCTCCGGAACCACCTTCATCTGGGTGAACTATCTCTCGAAGATGAGCCCCGAGTGGAAGACGAAGGTGGGCGAAGGCACCTCGGTGAACTGGCCCGCCGGCGTCGGCGGCAAAGGCAACGAGGGAGTCGCTTCGTACGTGCAGCGCATCGCGGGCGCCATCGGCTACGTCGAATACGCGTACGCCCTCCAGAACAAGATGACGTCGGCCGCGGTGCAGAATCGCGACGGGGAATACGTCCAGGCCAATGCGGAAGCCTTCAAGGCCGCGGCGGCGAACGCGGATTGGAGCAAGGCTCCCGGCTTCTATCTCATCCTCACCGACCAGGCCGGCAAGAACGCATGGCCGATCAGCGGCGCCACGTTCATCCTGATGCACAAGAGCCAGGCGAAGCCCGAGGTCGCGAAGGAAGTGCTCAAGTTCTTCGACTGGGCCTACGGCGCGGAAGGCGACAAGCTCGCCTCAAGCCTCGACTACGTGCCGCTTCCGGACAACGTGGTGAAGCAGATCCAGACATCCTGGAAAGCCAACATCAAGGACAGCGGCGGCAAGCCGGTCTATTGACGGCGTCCGACCGGACCACCACCATGACGAAGGGCAGTCTTGCGGCTGCCCTTCGTCGCGTGGAATCCAAAGGCATCGCGAGCCCTCCATGAGCGCAGTGTTGGATAGTGCGACGATGGCGCCCCGGGATATTCCCGGGGCCGTGACCGACCACGCTCCGAAGCCCTTCATGCCGCGAAAAAACGCGCTGATGGATGCGATATTCCGGAACATCACCCGGTTCTTCGCATTCCTGGTGTTCAGCCTCCTGGCTGCGATCCTCGTATCGCTCCTCATCGGCAGCATGCCGTCGATCCGCAAGTTCGGATTGGAGTTCCTGTGGAGCGCGGAGTGGGATCCGGTCAAGGAGCAATTCGGCGCGCTGGTGCCGATCTTCGGAACGCTGGTGACGTCCTTCATCGCGCTCGCCATCGCGATCCCGGTGAGCTTCGGCATCTCGATCTTCCTCACGGAGCTCTCGCCCGTATGGCTGCGCCGCCCGCTCGGCACCGCGATCGAGATGCTCGCCGCGATCCCCAGCATCATCTACGGGATGTGGGGACTCTTCGTCTTCGTCCCGATCTTCCAGGAGCGCGTGCAGCCGCTCCTTGCGCACACCATCGGCAAGGTGCCGGGGCTGGGCTTGCTCTTCTCGGGCGCGCCCATGGGCATCGGCATGCTCGCCGCCGGAATCATCCTCGCGGTGATGGTGATTCCGTTCATCACCGCGGTGATGCGCGACGTGTTCGAGCTGGTGCCGGCGATGCTGAAGGAATCGGCGTACGGCCTCGGCTCGACCACATGGGAAGTCGTCTGGCGCGTCGTGCTGCCGTACACGAAGGTCGGCGTGATCGGCGGGGTGATGCTCGGACTGGGCCGCGCGCTCGGCGAGACGATGGCGGTCACGTTCGTGATCGGCAACGCCCACCACCTTTCGGCCTCGCTCTTCGCCCCGGGCAACTCGATCGCCTCCGCTCTTGCGAACGAGTTCACCGAGGCGGTCGGCGAGCTCTACACCTCGGCGTTGATCGAGCTGGGGCTTCTCCTGTTCCTCATCACGACCATCGTGCTCGCGCTGTCGAAGCTCCTGCTGCTGCAGCTCGCCAAGGGCGAAGGGACGCGCACGTGAACCCGGTCTCGGCGATGAATCCCATCTACCGGCGCCGCAAGCGCATGAACTCGCTCATGATGGGCGTGTCGACCGGGGCGCTCGCGTTCGGACTCTTCTGGCTGATCTGGATCGTCGTGGTGCTTCTCTGGGAAGGCGCCTCGGCGCTGCGCCCCTCGCTCTTCGCCCAGATGACGCCGCCTCCCGGCGGCGACGGCGGCCTCGCCAACGCGATCTACGGCAGCGTGCTCATGGCCGGCGCGGGAACCCTCATCGGCACGCCGGTCGGCATCCTCGCCGGGACCTACCTCGCGGAATTCGGCGGCCGCGGCTGGCTCGCGCCGGCGACGCGGTTCATCAACGACGTGCTGCTGTCCGCGCCCTCGATCGTGATCGGCCTCTTCGTTTACGCGATCTACGTCGCGCAAGCCAAGCATTTCTCCGGGTGGGCCGGAGCCGTCGCGCTCGCGATCATCGTGGTCCCGGTCGTGGTGCGCACCACCGACGACATGCTCAAACTCGTGCCCAACAGCCTGCGCGAAGCGGCCGCCGCGCTCGGCGCGCCCAGCTGGAAGGTGGTCACGATGATCTCCTATCGCGCCGCGCGCGCGGGCATCGTCACCGGCGTCCTGCTCGCGATCGCGCGCATCACGGGCGAGACCGCGCCGCTCCTCTTCACCGCCCTCAACAACCAGTTCTGGTCGTCCGACATGAACCGGCCCATGGCCAACCTCCCGGTGGTCATTTTCCAGTTCGCGATGAGCCCCTACGAGGACTGGCAGCGGCTCGCCTGGGGCGGCGCCACCCTCATCACGCTCTTCGTGCTCGGGCTCAACATCGCCGCGCGCGCGCTCTTCAGGAAGTAGCCGATGCCCGCCTCCGTGATGCACGCCATGCCGGAAAAGGTCGCGGAGCCCGCGCGGGCCGCGAAGCTGAGGGTGCGCAACCTCAATTTCTACTACGGGTCCTTCCACGCATTGAAGGGCGTGAGCCTCGAGATCCCGGAGAATCGCGTGACGGCGTTCATCGGCCCGTCGGGATGCGGCAAGTCGACGCTGCTGCGCACCTTCAATCGCATGTTCGAGCTCTACCCCGAGCAGCGCGCCGAGGGCGAGGTGCTGTTGGGCGACGAGAACGTGCTGACCTCCAAGCAGGACGTGTCGCTCATCCGCGCGAAGATCGGCATGGTGTTCCAGAAGCCCACGCCCTTCCCCATGTCGATCTACGACAACATCGCGTTCGGCGTGCGCCTCTTCGAAAACCTGTCGCGCGCGCGCATGGACGAGCGCGTCGAGTGGGCGCTCACCAAGGCGGCGCTCTGGAAGGAAGCCAAGGACAAGCTGCACCAGAGCGGCCACAGCCTGTCGGGCGGCCAGCAGCAGCGCCTGTGCATCGCCCGCGGCGTCGCCGTGCGCCCGGAGATCCTGCTGCTCGACGAGCCCTGCTCGGCGCTGGACCCGATCTCGACGGCGAAGATCGAGGAGCTCATCACCGAGCTCAAGGTGGACTACACCGTGGTGATCGTGACGCACAACATGCAGCAGGCGGCGCGCGTTTCCGACTACACCGCGTACATGTACCTGGGCGAGCTGATCGAGTTCGGCGAGACCAACCAGATCTTCCTGAAGCCGGGCAAGCAGGAGACCGAGGACTACATCACCGGTCGCTTCGGCTAGGCTCGGTCGCGCTCACTGCGCAAGCCATCGCCCGGCCTCCTCGACGCTCGCGAACAATCGAACGTTGACGCCGCGGTTCAGTGCGACCGTCTCGGCGAACTTGATCTTCGCGGGGTCGCGATCCGAGGCGTCGACATAGGCGACCTTGCGCAGCATCCTTCCCCACCCGCTTTCCTGCGAGATCACGTTGAAGATGCTTCCGATGGCGAGGCTCGGCCCCGAGAGCTTCACCTCGAGGAGGACCGCCGAGACGCCCTGGCTCGCGCACGCCTCGCGGACTTCGCGCAGGAACCTCGCCGCGTTCTCCGCGCTGTGGGTCCCGGTGACCGACGCATGCAGGTAGCGGGGATGGGGCACGAGGCTGAGGTGGTATTCCATCAATCGGCCGCGAAGAACCAGACGGTCCGGATGAGGCCGTCCACGACGTCGTAGACCGCCGCGACCTCGAACGGCTCATCGCGCACCCCGTGGATGCGCTCGTGGTCGATCACGCGGCCGCCGAGCGCGATGCGATTGAGAATGTCGGCCCGAAGCGCGGGAAGGTTGAACCGATTCGCCGCGTAGTACTCCGCGAGCCGGGCCTTGCCCGAGATCGCGGGCTGCGTCGAGGGCGGCCGGAACACCTGCACCCCGTCGCTGAACTGCGCCACGAATCGCTCCAGGTCGCGCGCGTTGTACGCATCGACCTGGCGCTGGACGACATCGACGGCGGTGTTGGGCATTTGCAGGGTCCCTGTTCAACGAGATGGCGGGTGTTGCCGGAAATTCTCCGGTTCCACGGCGCGCGGGTCAAACGGAGCCGTCACCCCACTGTCATGGGCCTGTCACGCAGGGTTCCTAAGCTCTGGGGCAACGAGGAGGACCGATGGCAGCGCAGGCGCGCAGCATGCAGCCGCAAGCGACGGGCTTCGACGCGGGAATTGTCCGCGACGAGGCCCACATCTCCCAGGCTCGAGCCCTTCGCGAAAGGGTCCTCGCGCGAGACAACGAATCGCGTCCCGGCCACGAACGCTTCGAGGAGCACAGCGACCATCTCGTCGTGCGCGACGCGAAGTCCGGCGACGTCGTCGGAGCGTATCGCATCCTGTCGCCCGGGGATGCCCGCCGGGCGGGCGGCTACATGGCGGACCGCGATTTCGACCTCGCGCTGCTGGTCGTGCTTCGCGAGCGCATGGTCGAGATCGATCGCCCGTGCGTCGACCCGCGCTATCCGTACGCGAGCGTGATGACGCACCTGTGGTCCGCGCTCGCGCGCTACCTCATCGAGAACCGCTACGACTACGTCTTCGGCGCCGCGAGCGTCACGCTACGCGACGGGGGCCACGCGGTGGCCTCGATCCATCGCATGGCGTGCGCGCGCTTCGTGAGCCCCGAGGACTATCGCGTCTTCCCGCGCCGCCATCTTCCGCTCGACAGCCTCTCGAACACGCGGCCGGTGACGCTGCCTCCCCTCCTGAAGGGCTACCTCGACCTCGGCGCGTGGGTATGCGGCGAGCCCGCGCTCGTCACCGAAACGGGCAGCGCGGAATTCCCGATCCTGCTTCCGCTCGCGCGCATGCGCGGCGGCGATGCGCGCGACTTCCTCGCGAAGGCCACCTGAAGCCCGCGAAGCGAGGCCGGCTAGAAGAGCGCGTCCGGAAGGATCAGGCCCCAGACCACGGCGAGCAGCACCAGCGTCAGGAAGACCGCGGCGCTGCCGATGTCCTTGGCGCGCTTCGAGAGCGAGTGACGGTCGAACGAGATGCGGTCGATGGCGGCCTCCACGCTCGTGTTCAGCAGTTCGACGATCATCACGAGGAGGACCGTGCCGATGAGGAGCGCGCGCTCCACCGCGCTCACCGGGATCCAGCAGGCCGCGGGAATCAGCACGATCGCAAGCAGGATCTCCTGGCGGAAGGCGCTCTCGTGGCGCCACGCGTCGGCCAGCCCGGCGATGGAATTGAAGAACGCATGGAGGATCCTCACCATGCCGGTCTTGCCCTTGAACGGGCTCTCGGTCAGCTCCCCTGCGGGGCGCGCCACGTGCGGCGCCGGACCGCTCGCCTCAGGCGGCTTCAGCAAGGGCGGCCTCCACGGATCGCGCGGGGACGAGGCTCGACAGGAACTGGCGCGTGCTGTGTTCCCAGGAATAGCGGCTGCCGTAGCGCGCCACCTTGTCGCGATCCAGCGTGAGCGCCCCCATCGCGGCCGCTCCGAGATCGTCGTCGAGAATGCCTGCCGACGCGTCCTTCACCACGTCGATCGGGCCGCGCACCGGAAATGCCGCCACCGGCGTGCCGCAGGCCATCGCTTCGGCCAGCACGAGGCCGAAGGTATCGGTGCGGCTCGGAAAGACGAAGACGTCGGCGCGCTGGTAGTAGCTCGCGAGCTCGGGGCCGGTCTTCGCGCCCACGAAGACGGCATCGGGGAAGCGCTCCTCGAGCTCCTTTCGTTGCGGCCCGTCGCCCACGACGAGCTTGGTGCCCGGTAGGTCGAGAGCGAGGAACGCGGGAAGGTTCTTCTCGACGGCGACGCGGCCCACGTACAGGAATACCGGGCGCCGCAGGTCCGAGAAGCGATGCTCCGCGGGCTTGAAGAGCTCCAGGTCCACGCCACGCGACCACTCGGCGATGTTGGAGAAGCCGCGCGCTTCGAGCAACGCCTGGATCGCGGGCGTGGCGACCAGGAGCGCCGAGGACCGTCCGTGGAAGCGGCGCAGCCACGCGTAGGTCCACGCGAGGGGGATGCCGAAGCGCGGCTTCACGTATTCGGGGAAGCAGGTGTGATACGCGGTCGTGAACGAGAGGTCGTGCTTCACGCAGTACGCCCGCGCGGCGATGCCCAGTGGGCCCTCGGTCGCGATGTGGATGGCGTCGGGAGCCAGCGCCGCGATGCGCCGGTTCACCTCGCGCGCGGGAAAGATCGCGAGCGGGATCTCCGGATAGGTCGGCATCGGAAACGTCTTGAAGCCCTCGGGCGAGAGCACGTGCACCTCGTGCCCCCACCGCTCGAGCCACGCCACGGTGTTCGTCAGCGTCACCACCACGCCGTTGATCTGCGGGGCCCAGGCGTCAGTCACCAGGAGAATGCGCAATTTCCGCTCCTTCGAAGGCGACGGCATCGCGGCGCAACGCCTCGATCGCCTTCCAGTCGATGATCCTCAGCTCCCCGTTGTCGAGCTCCACCAGCGCGGTGAGGCTCTCCACCCAGTCGCCGTCGTTGCAATAGAGGACTCCGCCGATGTCGCGGATCTCGGCCTTGTGGATGTGGCCGCAGACCACGCCGTCGAAGTCGCGCCGGCGCGCCTCGTGCGCGAGGGCGTCCTCGAAGTTCCCGATGTAGCTGACCGCGTTCTTGACGCGGTGCTTGAGGAACTGCGCGAGCGACCAGTACGGCAGGCCCAGGCGCGCGCGCAGGTGGTTGAACCAGCGATTGAGCCTGAGCGACATCATGTAGGCCCAGTCGCCGGCGTGCGCGAGCCACTTCGCGCCCTGCACCACTGCGTCGAATAGATCGCCGTGGATCACGAGGAGCCGCTTGCCGCTCGCGGTCACGTGGGTGGCCTCGTCGCGGATGTCGATTCCGCCGAACGAGAGCCCGAGGAAGTGGCGCATCGCCTCGTCGTGGTTGCCCGCGATGTAGGTGACGCGCGTGCCCTTGCGCGCCTTGCGCAGCACCTTCTGGATCACGTCGTTGTGGCTCTGCTGCCAGAACCAGCGGCGCTTCAGCTGCCAGCCGTCGATGATGTCGCCGACGAGGTAGAGATAGCGGCTGTCGGTGTGCCTCAGGAAGTCGAGCAGGCGCCCGGCCTGGCAGCTGGCGGTCCCGAGGTGGATATCCGAGATGAAGATGGCCCGGAAGCGAAGGGTCGCGACGCTGTCGTCTTCATGCGAAACGGGAGTATCCATTCGCAACCGATTGTCGCCGCGACACAAGTCATTTCCGCGTCAATCCCGTGACGGTTCGGAGACAACCGCGCAGGGGCGGCTCGAGCCGCGTCTTCGGCGCGCGACCTACTGAAAGCGATACTTGCGCGTGCGCCGCGCCTGCATCCCGCGCTCGAGCGCCGCGCGATCCGAGGCGCGCAGGCACCTCGCGGCCGTAAGGTGCAGCCCCGCCTCCTCGATCGAGATGTGCGTGGACTGGCAGGCGCGGAAGTACTGCACGAGGTCCATCGGAAGATTGCGATGCATGCCCTCGGCGATGCCCTCGAGCGGACGGCGAAGGCCCCGCCAGGTGCGATCCATGTCGCGATGCTCCGACTCGAGGCGATGCCGCAGGTCGCGCACCCGGTCGCGCTCGGCCGCCGCGCTGCGCGTCTCGAGGATGGGCATGAGCTCTTCCTCGTCCGCGTGGTGGATCGCGAGCGCGCCCGAAAAGAACTCGAGGATCGCCGCGGCGGCCGCGGTCGAATGCGCGTCGACCCCGTGCGCCTCCAGATCGGACGGAAGCCGCCCCAACGCGGCGAGCTGGCGCTCGATGCGGCGGTGGAAGCCGAGCAGCGCCGCGACCGGATCGTCGTAGCCCTGCGGAAGGTCGAGCAGGTTCATGGGCCAAAGAGTAGCGGCCCATCGTGACAATCTCGTGCTGGCGGCGCGGCCTCAGTGCCTCGTGGAAGCGCCCGCGGTCACGCGCGGCCCCGAGAAGCGCGCGCTGAAGCGACTCCCCTCGTTGGGCGTGCTGGTGATCTGCAGCGCCGCGCCGTGGCGACCCAGCGCGTGCTTCACGATCGCGAGGCCCAGGCCCGTCCCGCCCGTCTCGCGCGAGCGGCCGCGATCGACGCGATAGAACCTTTCCGTGAGGCGCGGGATGTGCTCGGCCGGGATGCCGATTCCCGTGTCCTCCACGTCGAACGCGGCGCCGTCGGGCGTGCCGTGCCACTTGAGGCGCACCTCGCCGCCCGCGGGCGTATAGCGGATCGCGTTGCTCACGAGGTTGCCGAACGCGCTCGTGATCTCCTTCTCGCTGCCGAGGAGATCGACCCCGGAGTCTGAATCGATGGAGATGCGATGGCGCCCCGCGCTCAGCGCGCGCGCCTCGGCGCCGAGGCGCTCGAGCAAGGGACGCATCTCGATGCGCTCCTCGAGCGGCGGCGGCGGGGACGATTCGAGCGACGAGAGGGTGAGCAGGTCCTCGACGAGCCGCTGCATGCGCTTCGCCTGCTCGCTCATGAGCTCGACGTAGTGGCGCGCGGCCGCGGGGTCCTTCTCGTCGGCGACCGTCTCGAGGAACCCCGAGATCACCGTGAGCGGCGTGCGCAGCTCGTGGGAGACGTTGGCGACGAACTCGCGGCGCATGCGCTCCACCTGCTTGAACTGCGTCACGTCGCGCGACAGCACCAGGCGCTGGCCCTCGCCGTAGGACACGACCTGCATCGAGAGGACGCGCTCGGCCGAGTACGGCGGCTGCACCTGGATCGGCTGCGAGTAGTCGCCGCCTTCGAGGTACTCGAGGAACTCGGGAATGCGCACCAGGTGCGTGAGCGGCGTGCCCGCGTCGCGCGCCGGGTCGATCTCGAGGTGATGGCGCGCGGTGTCGTTGCACCATGCGATGCGATCGCCGTCGAGGATCACCACGCCGTCGGGCAGCGCGCGCGCCGCGGCGCGCCACCGGGCGAGCGCCTCCGCGAGGTCGGCCTCGCGCTTCGCCGCTTCGCGCCGCGAGCGGTGCAGGAGCGCGTGGAAGCGATCCCAGACTCCGAAAGCGCGCGGCGGATCGGGCGCTTCACCCCGCTCGAGCCATCGGCCGATCGCGTGGAGGTTGCGAAGGTGATAGAGGAGCAGCGCGACGAGGAGGACGGAGAACGCGATCCATCCCCAATCCGCGCCGGCGAACGCGCCCACTCCAAGCGCGATGGCCGCGCAAACGGCAAGCGCGATCATCGCTCAGCTCGCGGAGCGGAACCGGTAGCCCGCGCCGCGAACCGTCTCGACGAACTTGTCGTGGCCGCTCGGCGACAGGGCTTCGCGAAGCCTGCGTATGTGGACGTCGACCGTGCGATCCTCGAGGAAGACGTGGTCGCCCCACACCTGGTCGAGGATCTGCGCGCGGCCGTAGACGCGGTCGGGATGGGTCATGAAGAAGTGGAGGAGCTCGAACTCGGTGGGCCCCATTTTGAGCCTCTCGCCGGTTCCCGTCACGGTGCGCGTGGCGGGATTCAGGACGAGGCCTTCGATCTCGACCGCCTCCTTGGAAAGCTGGGGCGTGCGCCTGCGCAGCACCGCCTGGATGCGCGCCTCGAGCTCGCGCGGCGAGAAAGGCTTCGTCACGTAATCGTCGGCGCCGCTGTCGAGCCCGGCGACCTTGTCGTCGTCGGCGGCGCGCGCTGTGAGCATGATGATCGGGACTTCGCGCGTGCGCGCTTCCGAGCGCAGGCGCCGCGCGATGGCGAGTCCCGATCCGTCGGGGAGCATCCAATCGAGGAGGATCACGTCGGGAAGCGCCTCGGACACGGCCTTGTAGGCTTCCGCGGCGTTGGCGGTGCGCGTGACGCTGTGGCCGTTGCGCGCGAGGGTGACCGAGATGAGCTCCTGGATCGCCGGCTCGTCCTCGACGACGAGGATCGATGCCGGCATCAGCCCAGCGCCTCGCGCTCGACTTCGGCAAGCGGCGTGTGGCGCACATCCGTTCCCTTCACGATGTAGATCACCTGCTCGGCGATGTTCTTCGCGTGGTCGCCGATCCGCTCGAACGCCTTCGCGACCCAGATGATGTTGATCGAGGTCGAGATGGTGCGCGGGTCCTCCATCATGAAGGTGATGAGCTGGCGCAGGATCGCGTGGAACTCGGTGTCGATGGTCGCGTCCTCGCCGATGATGCGTGCCGCCGCCGCCGCGTCGAGGCGCGCGAAGGCGTCGAGGGACTTCCTGAGCATGCCGATGGAGACTTCGGAAACGTGCCCGATGGTCGCGAGGCGCGCGGCCTGGGAGCGCCCGCTCTCGTTGATCTCACGCGCCATGCGCGCGATCTTCGCCGCCTCGTCGCCGATGCGCTCGAGGTCGGTCACCGCCTTGCTCACCGCCATGATGAGGCGCAGATCCGATGCTGCGGGCTGGCGGCGCACGATCACGTGGCGCAGGTCGTCGTCGATCGCGATCTCGAGCTCGTTCACCTTGGCGTCGGTCGCGATCACCTGCTCGATGCGTTCGGCGTCGCCCTGCAGGTAGCCCGCGACCGCCGAGCGGACCTGGGACTCGACGAGCCCGCCCATCTGCAGCATCCGCGAGCGAATGGCTTCCAGGTCCTGGTCGTACTGCTTGGAGATATGTTCGGTCATGGCGGTGCTTCCGAGCAGGCTACCCCGCAAGTATGACAGTTTGGTTACCGGGGCTACGGGGTACAAAAGGCTGTGATCCGCCGATAAACGCCGATGAACGCCGATGAACGCCGTAAGAGCAAAGGCAGATTGGAGTTTCGCGCTATGAATCCAGGATTTCGAAATGTCGACTAGGTTTCGCCTTTACGGCGTTCATCGGCGTTTATCGGCGGATTCAAGGCTTCTTGCTCGCCAAACTCCCTGCCCGTATCGCGTCCAACGTCGTGTTGGGTGTAATCGCCTGCGGGTCGATGCGCACCTCGATCACCGCGGTCTTGCCGGAGGCCATGCACTTGTCGAACGCCGGGCCGAACTGGGCGGTCTCCTCGACGATCTCGCCCACGGCGTCGAAGGCGCGCGCGAAAGCGGCGAAGTGCGGGTTGCGGATGTCGGTGCCGATCACGCGCCCCGGATAGTGCTTCTCCTGGTGCATGCGGATGGTGCCGTAGATCCCGTTGTTCACGACGATGACGATGATGGGCGCGTCGTACTGCACCGCGGTGGCGAGCTCCTGCCCCGTCATGAGGAAATCGCCGTCCCCGGCGAGGCACACGACGGTGCGCTCGGGGCGCGCGAGCTTCGCGGCGATCGCCGCCGGGACGCCGTAGCCCATGGCGCCCGAAGTCGGGGCGAGCTGCGTGCGCCATCCGGTATAGCGATGGAAGCGATGCAGCCAAGTCGCGAAATTGCCCGCGCCGTTGCAGAAGATCGTGTCCTCGGGGCAATGCCGGTTCAGGTGATCGATGACGTCCCACATCTGCACGCGCCCGGGAATCTCGCGGCGCGCGGTCCACGCGTCGTAGTCGGCGCGCGCCTCGGCGACCGACGCTTTCCAGGGCCGAGGATCGACGGGCTCCATCGCCGCGCACGCGCGCGCGAAG